>NZ_VWWK01000016.1:0-80711 GCF_011753035.1 Burkholderia sp. Ax-1720
CTCGCCGCATAGGCGGCCTTGCTCGACTTCGTCGCGCAGGCAGCGCGCGGCCTGCTCGTCGTCGAGCGCGGCGCGCCAGGGGCGCGGCGAACGCAGGGCGACCCAGGCCAGCGAGGCGGCCAGCACGCGCGCTTCCAGGCTCAGCGCCGCGCCGCGCAGGCCGCGGAAGTAACCCGAGCCGTCCTGCCGTTCGTAGGCCTGCGAGGCCAGCGCGGCGGCCTCGCCCAGGCTGCCTGTCTGCCGGCCGGCGCGTTCGGTCCAGTAAGGCACCAGCCGCACTTTTTCCCAGGCGCTGGCGGGCAGGGCGCGGGGCAGGTTCCATATCTCGTTGGGCACGGCGGCGCGGCCGATGCCGTGGATCAGGCCGGCCCGGTAGACCAGCGCGCGCGCCGCGGTGTCGCCGGCCAGGCGCGCGTGGCATTCGGTGGCGGTGGCCGCGACCGCGCGCGAGAAGCCCGTCATCCAGGGCAGTTTCAGGTCGATCACGTCGGCGACCAGCGCCGCCGAGCCGGTTCGCTGCATGTCGGTGGTGGCGAGCGCGAGCTCGAAATCGGCCGGCGCCGCGCTGGCCAGCTCGGCGAGCCAGCGCTCGGCGTGCCGCGCGGCGGTCGCCGCCAGATGGGCCGGATAGCGTTGCCCGGCGCGTTGCGCGATCAGCGCCAGCGCCGCCTCGATGCCGTGCGCGCGGCTGAGCACCTCCAGGTCGCCGGCCAGCGCCACCACCAGCACGGCGACCGGCACGTCCTCGCGCGCCAGTTGCGCGGGCACGCCGCGACCGTCCCAGGTTTCGAAGATGGCGCGCAGCGCCGTCTCGGTCTGCGTGGAGAGGCCGAGGATGCGGGCGACCTCGCCCGACACCTCGCAATGGATCTGCGCCAGCGGCATCAAGGCGGCGCCGGCACCGGCGCGGACGATCGCCTCGGTCGCCTCCGGCCGGCCTTCGAGCATGTCGTTGCGGATCGCGATGTCGTCGCCGAACACTTCGGCGAAACCCGCCGCGTTCGCCGTGCAGCCCGACCAGCGCAGCAGCGACACCTCGCGAACCGTGTCGCCGACCGAGGCCGTGAGGCCGGCCGCGTGCGCGAGCCGTGCCGCCAGCCAGGCGGTGCGCAGCGAGTGATCGGTCGGCTGCCCCATGCTCAGGTCGCCGATGAAGGCCAGCGCCCGCACGGAATCGAAGATGCGCAACGCGGCGTGGCCGGCGTCGAGGTCGAATATCGGGTCGGACATGAAAAGTGATCGGGATGGCAAAGGATCCGGCATGCTGCCCGCGAGCGGGTGCGGCCGGATTGCCGATGATATCGGACATTCGGGTTCCGCCACGGCGCCGCGCTGCGCGCGCGGCGCCAAAACATCGGTCAATCGACCGATGTTTTGGCCGCCGGGCGCTGGCGATACTGGCAAGCATGCGGGCCGTCCGGCTCGCGAACCGGCTTTGCCAAGGAGCATGCATGTCCCAACCTCGTCTCGATGCCAGCAGCACCCAGCAGGAGCACTGGCTCAAACGCTACTACTTTTCCCGCGCGCTGTTCTCGGTGATCTGGGTGGCGCTGGCCTTCGCGGTCGGCCGCCAGAGCCCGGCCGCGGCGGCGGTGTTGCTGGTCATCTACCCGGCCTGGGATGCGCTGGCCAACTTCGTCGACCTCTCGCGCAGCGGCGGCGGCATGAGCGGCAATCCCACCCAGGCCAGCAACGTGGCGATCAGCGCGCTGACCACCGTCGCGGTGCTGCTGGCGCTGGGCTCGGGCCTGTCGGCGGTGCTGACGGTGTTCGGCGTGTGGGCGATTCTTTCCGGCCTGCTGCAGCTCGGCACCGCGATCCGCCGCTGGCGGCGCTTCGGCGCGCAATGGGCGATGGTCCTGAGCGGCGCCCAGTCGGCCCTGGCCGGTACCTTCTTCATCGTGCAGAGCGAGATCACGGTGCCGCCGCCGATCGTCAAGATCGCGGGTTATGCGGCGGTGGGCGCGGTGTACTTCCTGATTTCCGCGGTCTGGCTGCAAGTGAAGCAGGCGCGGCGCGGGGCGGCTTGAGGGCAGGGCCGAGCGTGTCGCGAAGCCGGCTCGGGCCGCGCGCGATCGTTGCGCGCGCAAGCTTGCAGGGGGATCGTCGCGCCGGCGCCGTCCCGTGCATAAGCGGGACGGCGCCGGTCGTCCTTTACTCCGGCAGCGCCTCGTGCAGCAGCCCGCGCGCCGGCGCGCTGCCGTCCATCGGGAACAGCTTGCGCGTCTTGACGCGCCATCCCTCGGCGGTGCGCACCACGGTCCAGCGGTTCGCCAGCACGCGGAAGATCCGGTGGCCGCGCGAGAGCCCGTGATTGGGCAGCTCCGTCTCCGGGCTGTCGCGATCGAATCGCACCAGCATCAGGTAGGAGGTCACGAAGGCTGTGTCGCCGTCCAGCTCGATGCGCGGCAGGTTGCCGAAATGCGCCAGGCCGCCGTCGAGCGCCTGCTTGTGCGCCTCGCTCTCCACCAGCGCGACCAGCGCGTCGCGGCCCACCGCGCCCGGTGCGGCCGTGCCGCGATCGAACACGGCGTCCTCCGTGTAGACATGCGGGAAGAACGGGCCGTGGCCGGTGTCGGCGCTCAGCGGATGGGAGGCGATCAGCTCGTAGATCGCGAGCTTGTCTTCGATGATGGCCAGGCGCCGTTCCAGCGCCGAGGTGGAGGTGGGTTCCAAGATATGGACTCCTGTCGAGATGAAGGGGAGGGCAGAAAACCTCGCTGCATTCTAGGGGGATTTCGCGTTTCCGAGGCGGCCGTCGGCAGGCATGAGCGAGGAATTTTCCGTGCGCTCAATCGAGGCTGCTCCAGCGGTTCGTGCCGGGCGGCGACAAGCCGATCTCGAAGGCGTAATGGAACAGCTCGGCGTCGCGCTCGATGCCGAGCTTCTTCATCGCGCTGACCTTCTGCGCGCTGACGGTCTGCTTCGCGCGGTTCAACCGCAGCGCGATTTCCCCGATCGTGTGCCCGGCCACGTAAAGCCGGATCACCTCGAATTCGCGCGAACTCAGCGTGTCGGCGATGCGCTGCCCGCGCAGCGCGTCCCTCACGCTGGGCGAGTAATACCTGGCACCCGCATAGACCGAATGCGCCGCCGAGATCAGGTGGTCGGCGTCGTCGAGCTTGCTCAGCACCGACTGCACGTCGATGCCGACGATCTCGCGCAGCATGCCTGGATTGTCGACCGTGGTGAACACCACGATCTTCAGGTCCGGCCAGTTGCGCCGCAGGTGCAGCAGCAAGGGGAAACCGTCCGGGAAGCCGCCGCCCGGCATCATGTAGTCGGTGATCAGCACGTCGCAGACGGTGGCGTCCAGCAGGGCGATCAGCTTGCCGGCACTGGCGGCGAGGCCGACGATCTCGAGCGTCGGGGCCCGGCCGATTTCATGCCGCATGCCGGACAGGACCGTGGGATGGTCGTCGGCGAGGATCAGGCGGATCTTCATGGTGACTGTCGCGGGGGCTCGGAGTCCGATGCGCGGGAAGCCAGGGGGCGCATGTCATGGCGAATCGCCGAGCAATTCGATGACGAGTTGCGCATGGCTGAGGATTTCGTCGATCGCGACGGTGCCGGCGAGCGGCATCACGGCCTCGATGCTCAGGCGTCCGGACAAGCTGCGTCCGGGGATGACGCCGTCGGGCATCCTCACCGTCAAGGTCTGGCCGGGTAGCCAGGCGACTTCGTTCGCGATGGTGCCCGGCGCCGCGTCGCTCTCCAGCCACGCGGGTTTGCCGTCCAGGCTGAGATCGCCGAGGCGCACGCGCAGGGCGCCGTCCTTGCCGAAACCGGCCAGTCCTGCCGGGCCGGCCTGGCCATGCAGGCGCAGCGCGAGCCTGGCGGGCTGCGCGCAGACGGCCGAGAGCGAGCCTGCCTGGGTGCCGAAGGTGACGATGCCGGGCGCGATCGGGACGAGCTCCCCGGCGGCGCGGCGTGGATAGTCCAGGTGCGGCCGGGAGAGACGAAGCTCGCAGCGGGCGTGCGTCGCGGCGGCATGGGATTCGGACGATCGGGCGAAGCCCGGCTCGGCGGCCAGGCAGGCGGCCTCGAATACGATCAGGGCAAGTGCGATACCGGGCTTGGGCAGCAGGAATGTCATGGATTCATGGAGTGTGGGAGCGGGCCGGCGACACGGTTCGGCATACGGCGTCGATGCGCTCGTAGACGCTGTCGGCCGGGGCTTGATGAGGAATCGCGAATTCCAGTCGGCAGCTCGCGCCGTCCGGATGGCGGGCGAACAGGGCCTGCTCCGTGAGATCGGGCAGGAAAACCATGCTGCCGGCCCCGGCCAGGGTGACCAGCCGACCTTGCGCGTCGACGATTGCCGAGCCTTGCGGGATGCCGCCGCCATCCTCCGCGGTGACGTTCAGCAGCGCTCGCCGTACCGTCGAAATCGCGAATTGCAGCTTGCCGACCGCGCCGCGCGCGGCATGGATGCGTCGATAGCCGTTGGCGAGATCCATGTTGCGTTTCAGGGACGCGACCATGACTTCCACCTGCGCGCCGCCGTAGGCAGGCAAGGAGGGAATCACCGCGCGTCCCCGGGCGTCCGTCCAGACCTTGCCCGCCGGGGTGTTCAGCGCGATACCCGCGACCCGGCCGACGGTGGCGATGCCGAAGGTGTCGCGCACCGGATAGGGCGAGAAGCTCAGGCCATCGGCGTGCCACACCGCGGCGCCGCTCGCCTGTACCGACCACGAGTTGCTCCCGGCGGCGACGGCGGACCCGAGCGCGAGCTGGACATGACGCGGTGTGAGATTCAGGTTGGCGCTGGCCGAGGGCGCGGTGCCCGGGTTGTCCCGCTCGGCCGAGAGCGAGTAGCTCGCATGATCGCCGAGCGCCGCGCCGGTGCGGACCCCGACGCCGCGTCGCGTGCCTGAGCGGGTTCCGTAGATCGCCGTGTCATGGCGGCCGAGCGCGAAGGAGGCGCTGACGTACAGATTGTCGCCATCGTGCCCGTCTCGACGCGCACCCAGTGCACGCTCGGCCGATATGGACAGATTGACGAGGCCCAGGCGCTTGCCCCAGGAGACGAACAAGCGCCGCGAGGCGAGGCCGTGGAAGAAGCGTGTGCCGTCATAGCTGAGGTTGAAGTTGCCCAGCGCGGCGCCGGACCACGACAAGCCGATGGTGCGCCGGACTTCGGGCCGGTCGCGGTCGAGCCCCTGCGCGATCGCGTGACCGGGCGAGCTTGGCAAGGCAGGTCGCGGCATGTCGAGCAGGTCCGAATATCCGCGCGACTGACGCGTCTCGGAGACGTCCATCGAGAAGCCGGCGGCCAGCCGGGCCGATCCCAGCAAGGTGGCCTTCACGCCGCGGGCATGCATGCGCGGATTATCTGCGCCGACCAGCTGCGCGCTGGTGCCGAGCCAGCCGGCGGGTTGCGCGTCGAGGCGAATGCCGAGTGCGCGATAGCCGCTCGCGAGCGTCACGCCGTGGCTCAGGTTGACCCGGCTGCCCAGGGCGAAGCCGTGGGCCACGCTGGCAAGCCATGGCGCGGGGCCTGCGCCGCCGAGATCCCGGAGCTTGCCGAACGACATGCTGAAGCCGGCCGGCGGCCCGATATTCAACGGCTGCACGGCGGCGGCCGGAATCGAGAAACCGTGCCGCCGACCGTCTGCCTCGATGACCTCGACCGTCACGTCGCGGCGGGTCGACAGCAAGGGCAGCTCGGAAAAGGAGAAAGGGCCCGGCGGTACCACGGTGGAATGGATCAGGATGCCGCCCTGGCGCACTTCCACGCGGGCCTGCGAATGGGCGATGCCCTGGATCATCGGGCTGCCGCTGCCGCGAGGCAGCAGCGCTTGCTCGGGCGCGATCTGGACGCCCGTGATCGGCGCGCCACCCGTGATGTCGCCCTGCGCCATGAGCTGGCCAATCTGGAGTGCCGTGCGATATCCGGTGAAACTGCGCTGGCCGTAGGCCTGCACGTGGCTCCATTGCCGGCTGCCGTCGCGCATCGAGAAGGCGTCCTGGCTGCGCACGACCCATCCCTGGTAATTGAAACCCGACTCGACCGAACCCTGCAGGAACCGGTTGGTGCCGCCCATCGATCGGCTGTAGCCGGCCAGCACGTTGTAGTTGAGTATCGCGGCCGCGCCGCCGGTGGTGTAGACGGGGGACGGCGCCGCGCGTGCCGCGACGGCCTCGGGCGGCGTCACCAGTTCGACCGCCTGTTGCTCGGGCAGCAGATGGACGGCGGTGGTCGGAAAGGCGTCGAGAAATGCGCGGCAATCCAAGGCAACCGGCTGCGCGAGACGATCGGCGCGAGACGGCGCGGCAGGGTTCGCGGTCTTGCCGGAGGACGGCACCGGCCTCAATCCGGCAAGGCGCAGCAGCGCGTCGCTCAGGCAGATCCGCCCCTCGGCGTCGAAATGCGCCGGGTGGCGGCCGACGGTGCTGCCGTTGACGCTGAGTTCGACCAGGTTGCGGCCCGGAAGGAACCGGGAGGCGGTGCTGAAATGCGCGGCGATCGATGGATCGATGCCGCGCGAGCGCAATACCTCGGGATCGAAACGCGTGGGTTCCGCGTCGGCGGGAAGCCATGCCGTCATGCCGGCGAGCGCGAACGCAGCCGATGACGAATGGCGCAGCAGGCACTTGCGACCTGCCGCGGTTTTCCGTGCAGCGGGGGATGGCGAGGATGGGCACGTGCGTGTGCTGCAGACACCGGCGAGGCACGGGCCGGCATGAGGCTGGATGCTTGGCGAAACCACGGCGGTGAATCAGCGTCGCTCGAGGACGTAGCTATCGCTCATGTACCCATAGACGGTGGCCGGAAAGAGCCGGATGCCGTCGACCGAGTCCGCCGCCACGTGAGCCGGCAGGGGGATCGACACGGTCTCGCCGGGCAGGATGTACGGCTTCGCCAGGACCGCGGCGGCGGCGCTCGGCAGAATCCGGACCTGCTGGTCGAGACGGACCACGTAGCGGCTCGGATTGCTCAGCCGAACCGTGTCGCGATCGAGTTGCAGGGTCAGCCTGGTCCAGGGCGTGCGCGTTCTCTGCAGGTCCTTCGGCAGCACCAGCAGGGGCAGATTCTGGCGCACCGTCATGCGCACGGTCTGCGCCTCGCGCGCCGTTTCCGGAATGCCCTCGAAAATCACGCGTTTCATGCGTTCGTTGCCGAGCGAGCGCGTGTTGGTCAGCATGAACCGGATCAGTTGCGTCTTGCCGGGTTCGACGCGTGCGATCGGCGGCGTGGCGACCACGAAGTTGTCATCGTCCTCGGCCAGGTTCTGGATGGTGGTCGTCAGCAGCATGGGCGTGGGATCGGTGTTGGTGACCTTGATGCTGCCGCCTTCCTCGGCCTCGCTGAGCAGGACCACCGAGGTTTCCGGCAGCGGGCCGCCGGCCCGGGCGTCGGCGCAAGCCAGGCAAAGCAGGGCGAGGAGGCCGCGAGCGGCGCGAGATCGTATCGTGGGGGGCATAGTCTTCATGCGGCGAGTCGGCCGGAATCGTCGCGCGACAGGGAGTGCGCGCGGCGGGATGTCAGCGGGATGGGGGCGGGAGCCGGGAGCTTGCCCGGGGTGGACCCCGGCGAGGGGAAGACCCGGCGGATGGGCACGCGACAGTTGTCGCGCGCCCGATGCGGCTAGAGGTACCGCAATTCGAAATTCACCATGCCGTCGAGCAGGATTTCATCCCGGATCGGCAGCGAGGCCTTCCTTGCGATGGTCGGCACGATGTCGAGCGTCATGCTGGCGGTGGTAATACCTCCCGGGGTCTGGCCGCCGAGCGGGTACGAGCCTTTCCAGAACGTATACATGCCGTAGCTGTGGCCGTCATGGACGAGCCAGGTGCCGAAGTAAGGATTGGGATTGCCGGTGGTGAGCCGGGAGTTTTGATCCGTCATGGCCGCCACTCCGCTACCGCCGTCGACCGTGACCTTGCCGATGTCGATCATGAAGGCACCGATCTTGACGGCTTGTCCGTCGGTACCGGATACCGTGCCGAGGCCGAATACCGCATATGCCCCGTTGTTCTGGGCGGCGACCGGACTGCTGCCCCATGCGAGGTGGCTGACGTCGCCGGTCGCGATCCTCGACGCCGCTCGCATGTCCTTCAGCGTGATGCCGAGCCGGGTTGGCATCGCGCACTGGATCGCCAGGTCGATCGACTTCGCCTCGAGTTTCGTGCCATCCGCGTCGAGCGAACTATAGGCTCGATCGAAGTTGACGTTGCCATGATTCGAGAAATCGAGGCTGCAGGCCGGTGGCGTTATCCGGCCCGTCATCGTCAGGATCGCGCTGCCGGTGCCCGGCGGATCGCCAGCGGCCCAACCGGCGATCGGGCAGATCGACAAGGACGCGCCCAGCACGATGGTGCGGGCCGCTTGCCGCGGATTCCAGTTCCAATGCATGAAGTGCCTCTTCAGAGATAGACGAGGTCGAGCGTGACGCTGCCGTCGAGTTCGATGGTGTCGGCGCTCGGCAAGGACACGGTGCGCGCGATGGTCGGCGTGACGACTAGCGTGCCGTTGACGAGCTTGGCCGCCAGGGGCGTGTCGGCGCCGCTGCTGGACCAGGAGGTGGTCGATTTGGGCGAGAGATACTGGCTTTTCGCGTCGCTCGACCAGGACGAGCGATTGGTGCTGGCCATGACCTTGGCATTGGCTTCGTCGAGTCGGACGGTACCGTCCTGGAAGCCGATCATCATGCCGCCGATTCGTACCTGGTCATTCGGTCCGGTGGTGCCGAGGCCGAAGATCCAGTCGTCGCCGAGCGCGCTGGCCCAACGTGAACTGGCGACATCGGCCTGGGCGATCTTCGAGGCGGAGCGGGAATCGACCACCGCCAGGCCGACGCGCGTCGGGGCCTCGCAGACGATATTCAAGGCCACCGTCTTCGGCGCGAGTTGCGTGCCATCGATATTCAGGCTGTTGAAGGATGTCGATCCGAAATCGAGGCGGCCGTTGTTCTCGAGGGAAATGCTGCACGAGGGCGGTGAGATCCGTCCCGTTACCGTGAGTGTGGCCGAGGTGCCGGCCATCGCCGCCGATTGCATGAGGCTGTAGCAGAGGATTGCTGATGAGATTTTTTTGATTCTTATCACGATGTCGAATATGGAGATCGGTTGAGTTTGCGGGTTTGGGTGTAAGGGCGTGCGCGAGCCGAAAGCGATTATTTTTTCTAGACACCTCCCTTGCAAGAAGACGAGTCAGATACTTGAATTGGGGTCGATGCGGTAGTGCCTGTCGAATATTGTTTTTTTGGCGGCATTGAGCCGTGTAGCGAGTCGAACAGGCTGTCGCAGTTCTCGTGAAGCATCCGGAACAGATCGGCGTTCCGCTCGATGCCGAGCTTGCGCATGCCGCGCAGCCTTTGTGCGCTGACGGTCTGCTTGCTCCGGTTGCGGCGGCTCGCGATCTCGGTGATCGACAGGCCGGACAGGTAGAGATGCAGCACCTCCAGCTCGGACCTCGTCACGCCGCGGCCGCGCCTCATGTCTTCGGCCTGCGCGAGCGGAATGCCGGGCGAATGGTAGTGGCCGCCGGCGAGCACGGCCTGGATCGCCGCCACCAGGTGATCCAGGCTATCCGACTTGCTGACGATCGCCCGTATGCCGATCCTGCGCATCTGATCGACGAAGCGGGCGTTGATCTGCGAGGTGAAGACGACGATGCGCAGCCCGGCGTGGCGGTTGCGAATGCGCGCGAGCATCGACAAGCCGTCGCTCGAGTGCGCATCCGGCAGCGAGTAGTCGGTGACGAGCAGCCGGCAGGGAACGCGCGACAGCACGTCCATCAGGTCGGGCGGGCTTTGCGCGCTCCCCGCGATGCGCAATCCGTCGATCTCGCGCAGCACGGTGGCGAGGCCGGCGAGCATGGTGGGCTGGTGGTCCGCGAGGACGACGTCGAGAGAGGACGGGGCCATGGATGTGGGGGAATGGACAGGGCGAGGTTTCGTCAATGTACGAAGACGGCAAGACCGAAAGCATTGGACCTGTCCTAAATCTCCCGGAATCGTCTAGGACGTGTCCGAGCCATGGCGCCCCGCTGGCGCGGCCGAGGTTCATCTCGGCGCGGATGGAAAAACCGCTGCCATCCGGATCGCCCGGGTGGCAGCGGTGGTGTTGCAGCGACCGGATGACTCGGTCCGGATCAGCGCGATTCAAGCCTTACTTGCCGCATTCGCCCAGGTCCTTCCATACCTTGCCGCTGAAGTCGGGGCCGGTGGTGTCGGGGCTGCCCGGTTCGTTGCTGGTCCACCAGCGCGCCTCGTAGAGACGCCCCTGGTGCTGGACCCGGCTGCCGCCCGTGTAGGGCTTGCCGCCCTGCCAGGCCGCGGCGCACTGGCCGCCCTCGCTGCCGCCTGCCTGCTTCGCCTTGACCAGCACGGTGTGACGGGCGCTCGACGAGAGCTTGCCGTCGCTGGCGCTGACCGAGAAGTCGAACTTGGTGTCGCGCGGCAGTTCGGGGGCATCGAAGCGCAGCGTCGCGCCGTCCTGGCTGGCCCGGATGCCGGCCGGCACGTTCCACTTGAAGCTCAGCGGGTCGCCGTCCGCATCGCTCGATCCGGCGGCCGACAAGGTGACGGCCTGTCCGGCCCGGGTGCTGTCCGGCCCACTCAGTTTCGCGACCGGCGCGTGGTTTTCGCCGGGCTGCGCCGGCTTGCCCGGTTCGGCGTCGCCGTGCAGGTCCCAGGCCTGTTGCCAGGCGCTGCCGGTGCCGGGCGCATAGGCCCAGGCCGCGCCGGCGCACCAGCCCGTGGCCGGATGCGGCTTGCATCGGTAGAGCTTGCCGCCGTTCGACACGATGTCGCCGGCCTTGTAGGGCGTGCCTTGCTGGTAGGCGGGATATTGGCCGGCGTTGCCGCCATTGCCATTGCCGCTGCTGCCGCCATTGCCCCCGCCGGGTTTCTGCTGCCGCGCCTTGACCAGCACCGTATGAGTCGCGCGCGAGGACAGCTTGCCGTCGCTGACTTCCACCGTGAAGCTCAGGCGCGTGTCGCTCGCCAGTTCGGGCGCCTCGACGGTCAGCGTCGATTGATTCTTCGCGGCGGGGAAGCCGGCCGGCATGAGCCAGCGGTAGCCGAGCTTGTCGCCGTCGGCATCGCTCGATCGGGCCGCCGACAGCTTGATCGACTCGCCGGCCTGCACCGTGTCCGGGCCGCTCAGATGCGCGACGGGCGGGTGGTTCTTGCCGGGCTGGGACGGTTCTTGCGGCTCGCCGTGGCCGCCCGAGGCGCTCGCCTTGGCGAGCACGCTGGTGCGCGCCTTGGCATCGAGGCCGCCCGCGTCGGTGACGGTGACCTCGAACACGAAGCGCGTATCGGTCTTGACGGCCGGGATCTCGACGCTCGCCTTCGCGCTGCCCGCGTTCGCGATCGACAGGGCAGGGCCGCTCGCCTGCTTCCAGGCGAAGCGCAGCTTGCCGCCTTCCGGGTCGCTCGACTTCGAGGCGTCGAGCGTGACGCGTCGCGCCTGATCGACCGTGAGGTCGCCGCCGGTGCGCGCGAGCGGCGCCCGGTTGGGGGCCGAACCGTCCCTGGCCTCGTGGCCAAGGCCGCTGTGCATCGCATTCAGGATGTCGCCGTTGTCGGCATCGATCTCCCAGGAGAACAGGCCGCCGAGCCCGAGCTTGCGCACGTACTCGCCCTTGGCGGCCACCGAGCGGGTGTCGTCGAAGCTGACCAGGTCGCCGTTCGCCTTGTTGAAGACATAGGGCGCCTCGGCGCTCTGGTCGTAATGGTATTCGTAGCCGTTGATGCCGTGGCCGCCGGGCCCGACCATCTTCGCGGCGATGCTCTTGTAGTCGAGGATGCCGTTCTCCCAATCGCCCTTGACCGGGCCGCGCGCGGTGCCGGTGAAAGGGTTGTCGCCCTGGTAGCCGGACACGCCGGTCCAGCCGCGCCCGTACATGGCCGCGCCCACCACGATCTTGCCCGGCTTCACGCCCTGGGCGAGCAGCGCCTGCACCGAATTGGCCGTGGTGTAGGCCGTGTCCGGGCGCCAGGCCGGGGCGTTGAGCGCCGTCTGGTGGCCGAGGTCGCTCATGCTCCAGGCGCCGTAGAAGTCGTAGCTCATGTCGAAGATGTAGTCCATGTACTTCGACGCCTCCCGATAGTCGACCACGGCGATCTTGTCGTCGCCGGAGCCGATCGCGGAGGTCAGCTGGTAGGTCTTGCCGGTGTCGCGGGACAGCCGGTCGAGCATCTGGCGCAGCTCCTTCATCAGCGTCACGTAGAGCGGGCCGTCCTTGAGCGGATCGCCGAGCGAGGCATTCGCGCCCTTGCCGCCGGGGAATTCCCAGTCGATGTCGACGCCGTCGAAGAACTTCCAGGTGCGCAGGAACTGTTCGACCGAGTCGACGAACACCCGGCGCTTGCTCGCGTCGTGCAGGTGATGGAACGGGTCGGACAGGGTCCAGCCGCCGATCGAGGGCAGGATCTTCAGCTCGGGGTTGCGCTTCTTGGCGGCCATCATCTGGCCGAGCACGCCCTTGAGCTTCGAGCTGGCCGACTGGCCCGGCAGGGTCGCGCCGATCTCGCCCCAGCCGTCGTGGATCGCGACGCTGAAGTCGGGCAGGCCGCGGCACGACAACTGCAGCGCGTTGTAGGAGGTGCCGCCCATCGCCGCGAGCGAATCGTTGATGCCGGCGCCGCCGCAGATCGGCACGAAGCCGTACAGCATGTGGGTCAGGTTCTCCACCGGCACCTGGTCGACGCTGAACTTGCGGCCGTAGATCGACCAGGTCGCGAAGTAGCTGCCCACCACCGAGCCCGAGGTGTTGCGGAAGGCGCGATTGGCCTTGTCGGCGTTGTCCGGCAGGTCGTCGGCCAGATCCGGCGTGGTGTCGAACACCATCACCTCGAGCGGCGCGCTGTCGGTGAAGGCGCCCTTGTCGTCGAACACGCGCACCTGCATCTGCTTTTTCCCGGCGCGCGTGACGTGGGCGACCACGCTGCCCTTCTGCGTGCCGCCGGTGCCCGTCATGCTGATCGCCGAAGCCTCGTCGGCGACGCCGTCGACCACCGCCAGCGCCTTCACGGCGGTGCCGTTGTAGTAGATGTCGAACGGCAGCGGCACGTCGACGGCCTTGTTGATCCTGACCAGCTCCTTGTAGGGCACGGCGCCGGCCTTGTCGAGCTCGATCTGCACGAAGCCGTGCGGCTTGGAGGTGATCTCCCAGGCCTTCAGCGCGGGGGCGCCGGGCGCGGCGAACGCGGCGTTCGCGAAGCAGAGCGCGCTGGCCATGGCGATGGCCAGGCGCGCGTTGCGGTTCGCCGGGGAGAGCTTGTTATGGATGCCTGAGCGTCCAGGCTGAGTGTTCTTCATGTTGCCAAGTCGTTCCTGAGGAAGAGTTCGAGGGTCCTTGTCGACACCGGGTCGCAGGGACGGAGCGGATTCTTCTTTGGAACCGGATGCGGCTGCAACGATTCTCAAGGCATTCTCAAAGCACGAAGGCGCGGCGGCGGGATCCTTGATGAATCGTTGAGGAATCTTGATGGCCTGTTGCATCGAACCAATACTCGGCGCTCCGATTTTCGATGCGAATTCCCGCCGTGAAGATGAAACCTCATGAATTGACGCCGCGACGGCAGCAGGGCTTCACCCTGCTCGAGCTGCTGGTGGTGCTGCTGATCATCGCCTTGCTGGCCGCCTATGTCGGCCCGAAGCTGTTCTCCCAGGTCGACAAGGCCAAGGTCAAGGCAACGCAGGCGCAGATGACGACGCTGGCCGATGCCCTGACGCAGTTCCGGCTCGACACCGGCCGTTATCCGACGCAGGAGGAAGGGCTCGGCGTGCTGGTGGCGCCGGCGCGGAACCTGGAGGGCTGGAGCGGCCCCTACCTGGCGAAGGCGGTGCCGAACGACGGCTGGGGGCGCCCCTATCGATGGAACGTGCCGGGCCGCGACGGCGAGGCCGAAATCGTCTCGCTCGGGCGCGACGCACGCGAAGGCGGGGAGGGCGTGGATGGCGACCTGGTCCATGGCCTTTGAGCCTTGCCGGCCCTATCGACTTCTCGGCCCGTGGCGGGCGGCCCTGGCGGCCGGCGCGCTGTGCCTGGCGCAGCCGGGCGGCGCGCTCGCGCAGGATTGCTGGACCCGCGCCGGCGACAAGTACGGCATCGATCCGCTGCTGCTGGCGGCGATCGCCCGGGTGGAGTCGTCGATGAATCCGGCCGCCGTCAACCGCAATCGCAATGGCACGACCGACATCGGGCTCATGCAGATCAACAGCACGCACCTGCCGCGGCTGCACAAGGCCGGCATCACGCGCAAGCGGCTGCTGGCCGAGCCCTGCACCTCGATCGATACCGGTGCGGCGATCCTGGCCGGCTTCATCGAGCGGCTCGGGCCCACCTGGAACGCGGTGGGCGCCTACAACGCCGGCGCCTCGCCGGCCAGGGCGCGTGCCCGGCAAGCCTATGTCGACAAGGTCTGGCGGGCCTACCGGCAACTGACGCACGACCGCGCGGCCAGCCTGGCCGGGCTGGTCGACTGGAGGCGATGAGCATGCCGATGTTCAGGGTGCGCCTGCTGCGCGACGGCCAGCTCGCGACGCAGGCGATGGAGGCCGCGGACGAGGCCGAGCTGCGGGCGCGGCTGCGCGCCTCGGCGGCGCCGGCGGTGGTGCTCGACGTGCGCAGGCAGCGCCGGCTCGGCGGCGCGCGGCGGCAGCCGAGATTCGCGCTCGCGCTGTTCCTGCAGGAACTCTCGAGCCTGCTCGATGCCGGCCTAGTGCTGATCGAGGCGCTCGAGGCCCTGCACGGCAAGCGCGATGGCGGCCGGCAGGCGCAGCAGGTGATCGGGCGCGTGCTGGCGGTGATGGTCGAGGGCCAGCCGTTCTCGGCGGCGCTGGCCAGGCAGCCCGGGATCTTTCCGGCCCTGCTGGTGGCCACGATCGAATCGGCGGAAGGCAATGGCCAGTTGCCCGAGGTATTGCGGCGCTACCAGCAGTACGAGCATCGCATCGAGCAGATCAGGAAGCGTGTCACGGGGGCGATGGTGTATCCGGGCGTGGTGATCGGCGTTGGATTCTGCATCCTGCTGTTCATGGCCTTCTTCGTGATCCCGCGCTTTTCCGCCGTGTTCGAGGCCTTGAGCACGCTGCCGCCGACCGCCCGGCTGATGCTGGCCTGGTCGGGCCTGCTGGCGCGGCACGGCGCGCTGGTGTGGGCGGCGCTGGCGGGCTCGATCGCGGCGATCGGGCTGGCGCTGCGCACGCAGGCGGCGCAGCGCGCCGCGCGGCAGCTCATCTGGCGCCTGCCGAAGCTGCGCGAAGCCGGCCGGCTGTTCGCGCTGACGCGTTTCTATCGCACGGTCGGCCTGCTGATCCACGGCGGCACGCCGGCCATCGCGGCGCTGGAGATGGCCGGCAGGCTGCTGCCCGAGCCCTATCGGGCCGGCCTGGCGGCGGCCCTGGTGGACCTGCGCGCGGGGCTGCCCGTCTCCGCCGTGCTGGCCAGCCGGCAGTTGACGACCTCGGTGGCCGAGCGCCTGCTGCGCGTGGGCGAGCAGAGCGGCGACCTGGGCGGCATGTGCGAGCAGATCGCGCATTTCCACGACGCCGCGCTGGACCGCTCGGTGGAGTTGCTGAGCAAGGTATTCGAGCCGGTGCTGATGCTGGCCGTCGGGGCGACGGTAGGCACCGTCGTGATCCTGCTCTACCTGCCGATCTTCGAACTCGCCTCCAGCCTCGGCTGAGGCTCGGGATCACCTCGAACAAGGAAACATGCCGATGAAGCAAGACATGGCTGATCAGGACTGCTGGCAATCGCAGGCCGGCGCGGCCGGTATCGAGCTGGCCGACTATGTCGAGCGCTTGCTGCTCGCCGAGCCGCGGGCGCTGGATCGCGTGGCCGCGCGATTGGCGCTGGCGGCGCTCGATCCGCAAGCGCTGCGCGACGCGAAGCCCCGTTTCGACCTGCTGGCGCTGCACGACGCGCTGGCGCTGCGGGTCCTGCCGGTCGAGATCGGCGGGGCGGCCAGCCTGGTGCTCGCCGATCCGCTGGCGCGCGCGACGCGCGAGGCCTTGCAGGCGCGATTCCCGGCCGGCCCGATCGACCTGGCGATGAGCATGCCGGGCGAGGTGGACCGCCTGCTGGGCGAGTTCGAGTCGAGCGAGCGGGTGATGGACGACGCGGCCGTCGACACGCAGGGCGATTCGCTGGCGCAGGCGGTGGAATCGATCACGCTGGCGAGCATCGCGAACGACCAGAGCCCCATCATCCGTCTCGTCAACATGACGCTCTACGACGCGCTGCAGGGCCGCGCCAGCGATATCCACCTGGAGGCTTCGCAGGACGGCCTGCATATCCGCTATCGCATCGACGGGGTCCTGCAGTCGATCCGCCGGGTGCCCGGCATCGAGGTCGCGGTACAGGCGATGTCGCGGCTGAAGGTGCTGGCCACCCTCGATATCGCCGAAAAACGCGTGCCGCAGGATGGGCGCTTCAAGGCGGTCCTGCAAGGACGCGAAATCGATTTCCGGGTGTCGATCATGCCGGGCACGCATGGCGAGAACGCCGTGCTGCGGATTCTCGACCGGTCGCAGCGGGGCGGCGAGATCCGCCTCGACGGGCTCGGCTTCGATGCCGGCACGGCGCAGCGCATCCGCGCGCTCGCGCAACGGCCTTACGGCTTGCTGCTGGTGACGGGCCCGACCGGCAGCGGCAAGTCGACCACGCTCTACGCGGTGCTCTCGGAGGTCGGGACCGGCGAGGAGAAGATCATCACCATCGAGGATCCGGTCGAATACGAGCTGGAGGGCGTGCTGCAGATTCCTGTCAACGAGCGCAAGGGGCTGGGTTTCGCGCGCGGCCTGCGCTCGATCCTGCGCCACGATCCCGACACGGTGATGGTGGGCGAGATCCGCGACGCGGAAACCGCCGCGATCGCGGTCCAGTCGGCGCTGACCGGCCATCGCGTGTTCTCCACCGTGCACGCGAACGACGGGTTCAGCGTGATCGATCGCTTCATCTACATGGGCGTGGAGCCGTCCACCTTCCTCGAGGCGCTCAACGGCGTGGTGTCGCAACGCCTGGTGCGGCGCATCTGTCCCGCCTGCGGCCACGGCGCCGATACGGCAGCCAGGCGCGGCGCCTTCGCCCGCTTGTCGGTGGAGGCGCTGGCGCATGCGGTCGAGGCCGGCCCCGGCTGCGAGAGCTGTCGCGGCACCGGCTATCACGGGCGGCTCGCTCTGGCCGAGGTCCTGCCGCTGGACGAGCCGATCAAGGCAGCCTTGCTGGCGCGCTCGATCGACAAGCGGGTACGCGCGCTGGCGGCCAATCCGCATTACCTGTCGATGCGCGAGGCGGGGCTGGCGGCGATCCGCCAGGGGCTGACGACGTTCCAGGAGGTGCAGCGTGCGATCGCCCTGGCATGAGGTGCATGTGATGGTCGACGGGGCGGCGCTGCGCGTGCTGTCCGGCGCGGCGCCGATCACGATCGATCACGAGGGCGACCCGGCCGCGGCGCTGGCCGCTTGTCTCGATCGCTTGCCGAAGCGACGGCTGGCCGTGCTGAACCGCCTGCATCTGGTGCTCGCGCATCCATGGGCGCGTGCCGTGGTGCTGCCCTGGCAGGACGGCGTGCTGGCCGAATCGGCATGGCAGGCCTATGCCCGGGCGCTGCTGGCCGAGCGCGCGATACACGATGCCCGGCGAGTGCGGATCGAGGCGAGCCCGCATGGCCGGTCGCGGCTTGCCGTGGCCGCGCCCGAGGCGCTGATCGAGGCGGCGGCCGGCGCGTGCCGTGCCGCCGGCTGGACGCTGGCCGGCTGCCGGGACCTGCTTTCGGCGGCGCTGCATCGGCATGCCGGTGCGCTCGCTTCGGTCGACGATGCCCGTCTCGCGTTGTTGCAGGCCGGTGCGCTCACCTGCGTGTTTCGTCGCGACGGGCAGTGGCGCGACGTGATCACGCTGGCATGGCGAGGCGGGAGGCTGCGCGACGTGCTCGATGCCGCCGCCTTGATGGCGCGGCAGCCGGCATCGCTCCGTACCTTTCTTTGCGCGGTCGAGCCGGTTGCCGCGAGCCTCCTGGATGACGACGGGCGAGGCGGCGATGGAACGATCCGGCTCGCGGCGCCGCTGGCCTGCCTCGACGGGGCGCCGGCATGAGCGGGTCGAGCGACATGGCCTTCGTCGCGACGCGCGGCCTGGCCAGGCGCCGCACCGCATTGGCGCTCGCCGTCGCGGTGGCGGCAGCGGGGCTGCTGCTGGGCGAGCAGGCGCGGCTCGACACGCTGCGCGACGAAGTCGAGCGGATCGAGGCGCGTGTCGACCAGCGCCGGCAGGCCGCCGAGCGCGCGGCCCGCGAACGGCAGCGCGTCTCCGCCGAGGCGCATCGCATCGAACGGCTGCTCGACGAGCAGTCGAGCAGCGACGGGAACACCGGGCTGCCGGTGCTCGACTGGATCGAGCGGGCCTGGACGCCGCGCATCGCGCTGCGCTCGCTGTCGATCGACAAGGCCGGCAAGGAAGCCCGGATCGAAGGCGGCGCGGCCGACCTCGAACATATCTACCGCTTCTCGAATCGCCTGCGGGACGCGCACCCGGAACGCCGGATCGGCCTGTTGCGGCATCAGGTGCGGGACATCGCCGGCAGTCGAACCTACACATTCAGCCTGAACGTCACCCACCCATGAAATGTTCCGCATCGATCGACTGGAAGGCGCCGCTGGCGCGCCTGAGATGGCGCGCCTACCGTCTGGCACGGCAGCTCGGATGGATCGAGACGCTGGCCTGCCTGGTCGTGCTCGCCTTGCCGGTTCATCACTTCGCACTGGCCGTCCCGGAGCGCGAGCGGCTCGCGCAACGCGGCGCCGAGCTGAAGCAGGCGCTGGCCGCCGACGCGCCGGCGCTGCGATCCGGCGACAGGATCAGCCTCGAGGACCTGCGCAAGACGAATACCGACGAGCAGGCCTATTTCGTGTTCGACACCCTGGCCAGGCACGGCCTGCACCGCAAGTCCGCCACCTACCGGCGCGACAGCGAGGTGAAGGGGGCCCTGGAGCGCCTGAGCATCGGCATCGCCCTGACGGGCAGCTACGAGGGCCTGCGCGGCGCCTTGCGCGTGATCGCCGAGCAGCCGCTGCTGCGCATCGAGCAGTTGACGATCGAGCGCAAGGATATCGACGACACCCGCCTCGAGATCGGCCTGGGCATCAGCCTGCTGGGGCCCGACACATGAGATACGGGGTCTTGTCACGGCGGCTGGCGGCGCTCGGGCTGGCGTTGTCGGCGAGCGGCATCCTGGCGGCGGAATCCGGCGAGGAAGCCGTCGATCTGTTTCCCGAGCAGCACTGGGCGACGCTCGGCCGGGCAGCGGAAACCGTGTCGCCGACGGCCGAAACGCGCGAGGCGGCGAGCGCCGATGTCGCCTCGGCAGCGGCCGCGGCTTCGCCGCCGGAATCGATGGATGCCCCGTTCGAACTTGCCGGCGAATGGCGCGAGAACGGCCGGCGCATCCTCGTGCTGGACGGCATGGGGCAGAGCTTCGTGCTGTGCGCGACACGCTGCGAGGTGCCCGGCGCGATCCTGCCGGGCGAGACGATCACCGGCGCTTACCGGTTCGGGGCGGTGCATCGAGGCAAGGTGGTGATCCACGCCGATGACGACACCGTGTTCGAGCTGACGGCGCCCGGCATGGAGGTATCTGGCTCCGAGTGAGGAGCCGCGGAATTCATCATGAAACCCATCACGCTTATTTTTCCATTGATCGCCGCGATGGCCGGCGGTGGTTGCGCGGGCACCTATCACCGTGCCGACGATGCCGCGAACACGCGCTCCGCGCAGGGGATCGAGGCGCTGCAGCGCCGGCAAGCCGAATCGCCTCGCGACATCGAGGCCGCGCAAGCGGCGGCGACCGGTTTGCAGGACTATGTCCGCGGCGAAACGAGGCAGGCCGAGGCGCGAGCCGCGCTCGGCGACTACCCGGCCGCCGCCGAGCACCTGTCGAACGCGCTGGCGCATGATCCGGGCAACCTGCAGGCGGAACAGTTGCGCGGGCAACTGGTGCGCCGCCAGCAGGCTGACGCCGATCTCGCGCGTGCCCGGCAACTGAGCCGGAGCCGGCCGCGGCAAGCGCTGGACCTGGTGCGCGGCGTGCTCGGCGAGCAGCCCGCGCATCGCGAGGCCCGGCGCCTGCGCGATGCGCTGCTGCGCGACACGAAGGCGAGCCGCGCCGCGCGCCCGCAACTGGCCGATGCCTTGCGCAAGCCGGTGTCGCTCAATTTCCGCTCGCAGCCGATCGGCCGTATCTTCGAGGCGATCTCGCGCGTATCGGGCGTGAACTTCGTGTTCGACAGCGAGGTGCAGGCCGACATGCCGGCCTCGCTGTTCGCGAGGCGGACCACGGCCGAGAACGCCATCGAGCTGCTGCTCAGGACCAGCCAGCTCGAAAAGCGCGTGCTCGACCGCCATACCTTGCTGGTCTATCCGGCGCGCCCGGAAAAGGCGCGCGACTACCGGGAGTTCGCGATTCGCACCTTCTTCCTCTCGCATGCCGAGGCGAAATCGGTGATGGCCGCCTTGCGCCAGATGGTCAAGCCCAAGGACATCTACGTGGACGAGCGCGTCAATGCCATCGTGCTGCGCGATACGCCCGAGACGATCCAGGTGGCGGAGCGCGTGGTGATCGGGCTCGACATCCCGCAATCCGAGGTGACGCTGGACGTGCAGGTGCTCGAGGTCAATGTGAACGACAGCGTCGACCTGGGCCTGCAATACCCGGGGAAGATCCAGCTCAGCGCGCTTGGCGCCGGCGAGGAGGTGGGCCTGACGCTCGGCGACCTGCTGCGCCTGAATCGCGACCGGATCGGCGTCGCGAGCGAATCGGGCGCGCTCTCGATGGCGATCGACATGCTGCAGAAGCAGGGCAAGACGCGCACGCTGGCCAATCCCAAGATCCGCGTGCGCAACCTGGAGAAGGCCAATATCCGGATCGGCGAGCGCGTGCCGATCGTGACCACCACCAACGGCAACGGCGTGGTGACGGAATCGGTCAGCTACCAGGACGTGGGCCTGATGCTGAAGGTCGAGCCGCGCGTCAGCCTGGACGACGAGGTCAGCGTCAAGGTGAGCCTGGAGGTCAGCAATATCCTGTCCGAGCAGCGGACCCGCAGCGGCCTGGTCGCCTATTCGCTCGGCACGCGCAATGCCGACACGCTGATGACGGCGCGCAACGGCCAGACGCAGGTGCTGGCGGGCCTGATCAAGCGCAGCGAGATCGAGAGCCGCGCCGGCTTGCCGTGGCTGTCGTCCTTGCCGGTGCTCGGCAGGCTGTTCGGTTCGGATCGGACCCGCAACGAGGAAACCGAGATCGTGCTGCTGATCACGCCGCATATCGAGCGCCGGCTCGACCTGCCCGAGGCGGCGGTGACGACGTTTCTCTCGGGTACCGAGACGCGCGTGACCACCGAGGCACTGAGCCTGGCGCCGGCCGGCGCCGGGCGGGAGCCTGCTCCGCCGAAGCTGCACGAGCCGATCGTCGCCACCGATGTGGTGGATGCCGAAGCGCGCGAGGTGGGTGAGGACAGCGAGCCGAGCCTTGTCGAACAGGTGGAGGCACGCGAGGCGGGCGACGAGGGAAAGCGCGAAGCGAAGGACCGGAAGCCGGCCGCGGGCAGCGATCCGTCGCCGACGACAGGGCCGGGGCCTGCCGCCGGCGAAGCCGTCGAGCATCACGGCGTGGGCGGCATGATGCGCACGCGCGACACGAACGACACGAACGACACGCGGCGCGACAGCGCCCGATCGGCGGCACCGTTCCGAGACGGGAGGCAATCGTGATCGGCCGCCGTCGCCATCCCCATCGCGCCGCGCAACGCGGCTTCACGCTGATCGAATTGCTCGCCTCGCTGACGTTGCTGGCCCTGCTGCTCAGCGTGGCGATGCCGCTGGCCGACGTCGTCAAGCGCCGCGCCGGCGAGACCGAGCTGCGTCGCGCCCTGGTCAGCATCCGCAGCGCGCTCGATGCCTACAAGCGCGCCTCCGACGAAGGGCGCATCGAGCGGAGCATCGACGACAGCGGTTATCCGCCGGACCTGCGCACGCTGGTCGACGGCGTGCGCGACCGCAAGAGCCCGACCGGCAACCGGCTCTATTTCCTGCGGCGGATTCCGCTCGACCCGATGTGCGAATGCGAGGGCACGGCGCCCGAGCAGATGTGGGAAACCCGCAGCTACGACAGCGACGCGGAGCGCTTTTCGGCCGGCGCCGACGTATTCGACGTGCGCTCGCGCAACCGACAGGAGGGCCTCGATGGCATCCCGTATCACCAATGGTAGCGGCCGGGGTCGCGCGCGCGGCTTCACGCTCGTCGAACTGCTGGTGGTGATGGCGATCATCGCCGCCTTGACGGCCTTCGTCGCGCCCAACTACCTGAAGCAGGGCGACCGTGCCAAGGAAACCGTGCTGCGCCACAACCTGCATGCGCTGCGCGAGTCGATCGACGACTACCGCGCCGATCACGGCCGCGATCCCGATTCGCTGCAGTCGCTCGTCGACGGACGCTACCTGCGCGAGTTGCCGCTCGATCCGCTGACCGGCAGGCGCGGCAGCTGGGTGCCGATGCAGGGCGAACTCGGCGGCGTGCACGACGTGCGCAGCGGCGCCAGGGGGCAGGGCCTGGATGGGAGCGCCTATGAAACCTGGTAGGGCGGCCGAGCGCGGGATCGCCTATCTCGGCGTGCTGATGCTGGTCGGCGCGATCGCCCTGGGCGCGGCGCAGGCGGCGCGGGTCTGGCAGACGCTCCAGTTGCGCGAGCGCGAGGCCCAGTTGCTGTTCGTCGGCGACCAGATCCGGCAGGCGATCGACAGCTACTATCGCTCGGGCCCCGGCAGCCGTTATCCGCGCTCGCTGGAGGTGCTGGTCGAGGACCGGCGCGGCCCGCGCACGCTCCGGCACCTGCGGCGCGTGTATCGCGATCCGCTGACGGGCACTCGCGAATGGGGTATCGTCGAGGCGCCGGACGGCGGCGTGATGGGCGTGTTCAGCCGGGCAGCGGGCCGGCCCGTCAAGCGGCGCGGTTTCCCGGAAGCCTGCGCGGACTTCGAGGACAAGCCGGGCTACGCCGACTGGCGCTTCGTCCACGCGCCGGCGCATGGCGAAACCGTGCCGCCGATGAGCGGCTTCGAGCCGGGCCGAACGGGAGGTGAGGGATGATCGTCGCGATTCTGGAAGATGTCGTGGCGCAGGCGAACTTCGTGGCCGCCTGGCTGGAGAAGGCCGGCCACCAGCCCCTGGTGCGGCATGACGGCGACAGCTTCGTCGAGCTGGTGAGCCGCGAGCGCGTGGACCTGCTGCTGCTCGACTGGGACGTGCCGGGCAAGTCGGGCATCGAGGTGATGCGCTGGGTGCGCGAGCGATTCGGCGCGCAACTGCCGATCGTGATGATGACGCAGCACGATGGCGAGGACGACATCGTGCACGGCCTGGACAACGGCGCCGACGACTACCTGGTCAAGCCGCTGCGCGAGCGCGAGCTGGTCGCGCGCGTCAACGCGCAGATGCGCAAGTATTATCCGCAGGCGGGGCAGGGCCGGCGCATCGAGATCGGCCGCTTCGTGATCGACGCGGCCGAGCATGTCGCGCGCATCGACGAGCGCGCCGTGGAGCTCTCGCAACGCGAGTTCGAACTGGCGCTGATGCTGTTCGAGAACGTCGGCCGGATCGTGTCGAAGGATGCGCTGATCAAGCGGATCTGGGGCGGCGTCGATCGCAGGTACGACGCCACGCTCGCCACCTATGTGAGCAAGCTGCGCTCGGCTCTGGAACTGCGTTCGCACAACGGCCTGGTCATCTCCACCATCTACAACCACGGTTATCGGCTCGAACGGGTTTGAGCCGCCGGCGGGGGGCGAGTCGTCCATGAAAAACTGACTAGTCTGGTCGACTGCGGGGTTCGCTATCTTGAAAATGGGCACGGCTTTTCCCTTCCCGTTTTGACCCTTCCCGATGGCGCCCCGCATGACAAGGAACGACGTTCGTGCTTGACCGGTTCATTCGCGGAAAACGCGAAGCGAAGCGCGCATGGACGTCGAGCTGGACCGTCGCCGTGGCGCTGCTCGCGTGCTCCGCCCTGAGTTACACGCCCGACGGCGAATCGCTGTTCGCGCCCTTCGACCTGCTGCATTGGCAGCTCGTGGCGCATCACGAGCATGGCGCGCATGGCGACGCCGGACGCGTGGTGACGGTGGTCATCGATGCGCGCACGCTCGAGGCGCTCGGGCCTGCCACCGTCTATGCCAGGGAAACCCATGCGCGCCTGCTAGATCGCTTGCGCATGGCGGCCAGCGTCAGTCTCGACTTCCCGATGGTGAACCGCCAGCCCGGCGACGCCATGCTCGCGCGTGCCATCGCGCGCCACGGGCGCGTGGTGCTGACCGCGCAGTCGAACGGCCTGGCGGGGCGCGTCGACCTGCTGGTCGCGCCGCCGCCCGCGCTGGCGAATGCCGCCGCGGCGGTCGGGCAGCGCAAGCTGGTGTTCGGCAGCGGCCATACCGTGCAGGGCATCGTGCCGTTCCTGGCGGTGGGGCCCGCGGGGTTCGAGGAGGCGCATGTCTCGCGCCTGGCCTTGCAGGTTGCCGAGGCGGTGCCGGCGCTGCGCAACCTGCGTGGCCTGGTCCAGGCCCATGTCTCGTCGATGGGGCGGGTGGTGCCGGGGGCGCTCGCCTTGTCGTTCCCGAACGATTTCGACCTGCGCCAGTATTCCTATCTCGACGTGCTCGAAGGCCGCGTGCCGGAAGCCGCGTTCGCCGGGCGCGTGGTGTTCGTGGGCGACACCGCGACGGGCCTGTCGGGCGGCCCCTATCACCTGTCGGCGCGCGGCGCGCCCTTGACCCGGGTGCAGATCGACGCCCAGGCCGCCGACGAACTGCTCGACGGCAAGGTGGTGCTGCGCGTGCCGTTCGTGCTGCAGATCCTGTTCGGTCTTGCCGCCGCGTCCGGCATGATCCTGATCTGCGCACGCGCGTCGGGGCGGCGCTCGAATGCGATGGCGCTGGCCTGGATGCTGGCGATCGCGGCCGCGTTGACGGCGCTGCCGATGCTGAGCCGCTACTGGATACCGCTGGGGCCGGCGCTCGCGAGCTGCGTGGCGATCTACGCCGTTTATGGCTGGCGGCGGGCCGCCGGCGTGCGGCGGATGCTGCGGCACGAACTGGATGGATTGCACGCGGCGGGCTTGCCGCTGGCTGCCGAGGGGCACGTGCGCGAAGCGTCGCCCGACGACGAGCTCGACGCGCTGGTGCAAGGCATGCGCGCCTCGCGCACGGCTTATGTCGACCTGATCCGGTCGCTGCCTTATCCGGTGTTCGTCGAGCGGGGCGCGAAGCTGGTGCTGAGCAACGAGCGCGGGCGCGAGCTTGTCGAGCGCCTGGCAGCGGCGCGGGAGCCGGCCATCATGATGCTGGCGCGCGAGCAGATCCGCCTCGCGAAAGCGGCGGGCGAGATCCGCACGCTGGAGCTGAACCTCGGCGGCCGCGCGCAGATGATGATGGTGACGCCGTTCGGCGAGGGCGGTGAAGGCGGTGAAATGAGCGAGGCCGCCGACGCGAGCGATATGGGCAGCATGATCTGCCTGGTCGACGTGCACGACATCAAGGCGGCCGCCGAGCACGATCGCATGACCTTGCGCCATATGGCGCACGACCTGCGCAATCCGCTTTCGACCATGCTGAGCCTGCTGGAGGCGCGCGGCATGGGCGACGGTGACGGCAAGGGCGAGGCGCCCGATCTGATAGCGGACCTGCACCAGTTGGTCGACTACAGCTTGCGCGTCGCGCAGGACTTCACGCAGCTCTCGCGCGCCGAGCATCTCGACGCGCGCAGCTACCAGCCCTTGTCGGCGGCGGATCTCGCGGCCGAGGCGATCGACCAGGTCTGGCACGGCGCCGCCGCGAAGCGGATCGCCATCGACGGGCCCCGGATCGACGACGGCGATGCCTGGGTGCTCGGCAGCCCCGACATGCTGCTGCGAGCGCTGGTAAACCTGCTCGACAATGCCATCAAGTATTCGGCGCCGGATACGCGCATCGAGGTGAGGCTCGCGCCGCGCGCCGACGACGTGGCGATCGGCATCGAGGACCAGGGATGCGGCGTCGCCGCCGAGGCGATGCCGCATCTGTTCGAGCCGTTCTTCCAGGTCGGCGGCACGCGCGGCGATCCCGCGCTCGGGGTGGGGCTCGGCCTGCCGTTCGTGCGGGCCGTGGTGGCGCGCCATGGCGGGACGGTCGAGGCGAGCTCGACGCCGGGCGTGGGCAGCCGCTTCACGATCGCGCTGCCGCGCACGGAGACGGTGCTGCTCGACGCGTGATGGCCGCGCAAGGCCCGCTTTCCGCGCGAGCCTTTGCCGTTGTTCCTGCGTTCAGGGCGCGACTTTCGGATTCGAGCTGAACCAGCCGCGATGATCCTGCCAGTTGCCGTATTCGTCGACGATCGCCCCTTGCGGCGAGGCCATCATGAAATGCCAGCTTTCGAGCTGCTTGAGCTGCCGGACCTCGCCTTCGTGCTGGACCACGACATTCTGGCTGCGGACCGGCCCGAAACTCTTCGGGATGGCGGGAATCTCCGCGGACTTCGGCCCGATCTCCGAGAAATCGTAGACCCAGCCATGCAGCACGCGCCATGACTCGTGCTTCGCGGGCCGCGCGGGCGGCGAGGCGATCGGCATGTGGCGATGCTCGGGCAGCATCTGGTTCGGCAGCAGGTACATCGTCATCGCGTAATAACCGTATTGCTGCTGGTTCACCCAGATCATCTCGGTCAGCCCGACGTGCTCGAAATCATGCAGCCCGAAGTCGCTGATCCAGAGCTGCGCGCGCATCTCGGGCGTGATGCGCTGGCCATGCGATTCGGCCAGTTGCGCGATCGCATCCTTGGCGACTTCCTTCTGGAACACGCCGTCCACGTAGAAATCGGCGTTCGTGTAGACGCGATGCGCGGCGGGGCTCGCGGGCTCGGCCATGGCGGCCGTCATGCCGCCGCCGAGCAGCAGGGTGAATAACAGGGGGAATGAAATCCTGAATCGAGAATTCGCCATGATCGAGAAAATATGAATAAACGGATCTCGATGTTTTCACGCGAAAACGCGCCGATGAAATTCATTGTATCGATGGCTTTATCTATCGTTTCGATATGAGATCGCCATCGGCCGATGCGCGCCAAACCGCCTGTGGATGAGGCTTCCCGCCTCGATGGAGACTTATCTGCCCGGTAGATGGAGTCATCGATTATTTAAATCTAATGGGTTTCGGTGCCGTGTTAAATTTTTGGCCAGACGGATAAACCATGATTGATTTTCCGTCTGTTCCTTTATTGCTGGAGAGCGACAATGTCCGAAACCAATTCGCGACGTGATTTCCTTCGTCACGCGGCAGCCGGCACGGCCGGCATGGCGGTGGCCGCCGTACCCGGTATCGCCGCGGCCGCCGATGGCGCGCCGGATGCGATGCCTCCCCTGGCCCGCATGCGCAATCCCCACGACCTGTATCCGCGCGCGCCGTTCGCGCGCCAGGTCCAGCCGGTGCCCGGCCTGGCCTCGAAGATGGTGCCGCGCCCCGATCACGGGGAAACCAGCTATCGCGGCTCGAACCGGCTGGCCGGGCGCAAGGCCCTCGTCACCGGCGGCGACAGCGGCATCGGCCGCGCCGCGGCGATCGCCTTCGCGCGCGAGGGCGCCGACGTGGCGATCAACTACCTGCCGGTCGAGGAAAGCGACGCGCGCGAAGTGGTCGCCCTGATCCGCAAGGAAGGGCGCAAGTGCGTGGCGATCCCCGGCGACATCCGCACCGAGGCGTTCTGCCGGCAGTTGGTGGAGCGGGCCGTCACTGAGCTCGGCGGCCTCGACGTGCTGGTCAGCAACGCCGGCCACCAGCAGGCCAGGGACGATATCCAGGACATCAGCTCGGAGCAGTTCGAGCAGACCATGAAGACCAATGTCTATGCGCCGTTCTGGATCGCCAAGGCCGCGCTGCCCCATATGCCGGCCGGATCGTCGGTGATCCTGACGACTTCGGAGCAGGCCTTCCTGCCGTCGGCCAACCTGCTCGACTACGCGCCCACCAAGGCGGCGAACATCGCCTTCGTGAAGGCGCTGGCCAAGCAGCAGGCGCCCAGGGGCATTCGCGTCAATGCGGTGGCGCCGGGCGCGACCTGGACGCCGCTGCAGACGAGCGGCGGCCAGCCGCCCGAGGTGATCGACCGCTTCGGCCAGGACAATCCCACCGGGCGGCCGGCTCAACCGGTCGAACTGGCGCCGCTCTACGTGACGCTCGCATCCGCGGAATCGAGCTTCTCCAGCGGCCAGGTGTTCGGCGCGAACGGCGCGACGGGCGCTGCCTGATCGGCGCCGTCGCGCGACGCCATCCGTCAACGGCGGGCGAATTCGCCCGCCACGATCATCGCAGGGCGCAGTGGAACTGAGACAGTTACGACATTTTGTTGCCGTCGCCGAGGAGGCGAACTTCACGCGCGCGGCCGAGCGTTGCCATATCGTCCAGTCGGCCCTGTCGACCTCGATCCGGCTGCTCGAGGAGGAACTGGGCACCCGGCTGCTGGTGCGCACCACGCGCCATGTCAGCCTGTCCGAGGCGGGCGCGGCCTTTCTCGAGAGCGCGAGGAGCGCGCTCGGGATTCTCGATCGCGCCGTGGTCGGGGTCGAGAGGATGCGCTCGGCGCGGCGCCGCACGCTGTCGATCGGCATCGTGCAGAGCCTGCCGCCGTTCCTGGCCTTGCCGGCCTTGCTGTCGCGTTTCGATCGCGCGCATCCGCAGGTCGAGGTGCGGCTGGTGCAGGACACCGCGGACGTGCTCAACGCCAGGGTGGAGGATCGGCAGCTCGATCTCGCGATCCTGCCGATCGACGAGCGCAACGAGCGGCTGGTTTCGCGCATCGTCGCCTGCGATCGGATGGTGCTCGCCTGCGATCGCGGCAATCCGCTGGCCCGCGCCGCCTCGGTGACGCTGGATCAGCTCACGGGCGAGGCCTTCGTCGATTTCGTGCCCGGCCAGGGCACGCGCGGCAGCGTCGATCGCGGTTTCGCGGCGGCCGGTCTGCAGCGCCGCGTGGCGTTCGAGGTCGGCGATCTCGATACCTTGCTGGACCTGGTCTCGCAGGGCCTGGGTGTCGCGGTGCTGCCTGAGGATATCGTCGCGAGCCGCGCCGGGCGGTTCGCCTGCGTGGGGATCGAGGCCGAGAATCTGTGTTGGGAGCTGGTGGTCACGCACCTGGCCGCGGCGGGTTATCCGGACGACACGCTGGATCCGGCGCCGGCCGCGTTCCTGGCGATGCTGCTGGCGGGGGCGGCCAGCGAGGCCGGCCTCGAGGGCCGGGCCGTGTCCTGAATCCGGCGCTGGCGACCGCATCGAGCGCTTGCGCGCCGGCCTGTCTCGCATCAGATCAGGCCGGTCTTCCTTCCCGCCGCGGCAGCCTGGGTTCGGTTGAAGACGTTCAGTGCCTTGAAGATGGCCGTGATATGGGCCTTCACGGTCTTTTCGGAAAGACCGAGCCGATCGGCGATCAGCTTGTTCGGCGCACCCTCGGCTATATAGCGCAGCACTTCGACCTGGCGTTGCGTCAGCGCCGCATCGGCGATGCGAGGCGCGGGCATGGCGGCGTGGCCGGCATCGAGCGCGGCGGTTTCGTTCAGCATCAAGGGTGGCACGTAGCGTTCGCCGTCCAGCACCATCGTGATCGCCGACAGCAGCGTGTGCGCACTGGCGGACTTCGGCACGTAGCCAAGCGCGCCTTGCGCGAAGGCGGCCCGCACGTCGCTTGGATTCTCCGACGAGGACAGCACGATGATCAGCAGTTTCGGACGCTTGCCGGCGATCGCCGAGATCGCCGCCAGGCCGTCCGTGCCGTGAATCTTCAGATCGAGCACCACCGCGTCGAGATCGGCATGTTGATCGAGCAGGTGCATCGCCTCTTCCGCGCTGCCTGCCTGGATCACCGCCAGCGCGGCGTCATGCCGGCGAAGCAAGGCCTCCACACCGTCCCGCATGACCGGATGGTCATCCACGATGAGAATTTTCATGAAATCGAAGAAATGAATAACGGATAGAGAAAATGCGCGACTGACGATGATTCGCTCGTGAAGGCCGGGGTCTTAATACTTAAGTCCCGATTATATTTCCCCCTGCCTGCGCCCAAGGTCGTATTTACATCGGACGAACCTTCGCCAACACTGAAGCGTCGATGTGCGGTGCCTGAGGCCCCGCGGTCGGGCTGGTCCGGTATTTGTCAATCTGCGTCACGGTAGTAATCCGGTATATCCGTTTCAAGGATGGTGGATTCGAGCGGCGTTTTATTGATTAATCTTGGGAAACAGTCGAGGTCGAATATGGACGTTGCCAATCGGGATGATGCGGTCTGGGAATTGAACATGTCCTATCTGTGGCTCGCGCAGCGAATGCTGCGCGAGGACCGCGCGACGGGCATGTTTCGCCTGGGCCTGAACGCGGAGCTGGCCGATGCGCTGGCCGCGCTGTCGATGAAGCACATGATCGGACTGGCCTCGGCGGGGCAGTTGATCTGCGTGCTGCGGCCGAGCCAGCGCGGCGCGGTCTCGGCGCTGACGCGGCCGACGCCGCCGGTCGACATCGTGCGCCTGCATGTGGCGATGGCGCTGGCGAGCGGCGTACCCGGCGCGGAGGAGGTCGCATGAGCCGCGAGCCAGAACGACATGGCTTGGCCCGCGACGCGATGCTGGTGATGGACGCGATCGCCTTGATCCGGCTCGGCGCGCGGCTCCAGTTGCTGCAAAGCGAAGTGGCCTTGCCGCACGATCGCCTCGTGCGCCTTTATCGTGAAGTGCGAGGGGTGCCGCCGACCAAGGGCTTGCTGCCGTTCTCGGCCGATTGGTACATGACCTGGATGGCGAACCTGCATGCCTCGTTGTTCCATGGTATCTACCGCTTCCTGTTGAACGAGGCGGGCTGTCGTCGGCTCGATGCGCTCGTCAAGGCCTATGGGCAATACCTGGCCTGCTGCGAGTCGGCAGCCTGCTCGCCTGCGCTGGACCTGACGCGCGCCTGGACACTGGTGCGCTTCGTCGACGGCGGCATCCTGGATACGATGCAATGCGTGGAATGCGGCGCTCGCTTCATCAGGCATCGCCACGATTCACGGGTGCATCGGTGCTGCGTCGCGTGCCACTTGCCGGCGCGCGCGGGCAAGCGTGCCGGTGCCGCGTGCGCCGATGCGCTGCAAGGGCCGGCACTCGCGCAGGCGGACGAACACGCCGCATGGCCCCGCGAAGCCTCGCGTAACGCGGCGTGGCAGGCCACGTGGCGGAACACGTGAAGGGAGTGGGTGATGTGGTATCGCAGGCTGCACCTGTTCCTCGGTATTCGGCCGGCGCGGAGCGTGCCGGTGCGTTTGCCTCGGCAAGCTTGCCGGTCGTCGCGCGCCGCGCGCCGCGTGCCGCCCGCGGCCGGCGAGTGCCGTGGTGCGCAGGCGCCCGCGCGTGCCTCGGCGAGCCGGTCGACGATGGCGTCGTCGCTGATCGGCGGCGATGGGATGGGGGGACATGAGCGTCATTCTTCCTGCCCGCTTTCCTTCGTGGGTTGGCGCGAGACACGGATTCTCTCTCGTGCCTCGGCGACGATACGCAGCGACTCGCGCAGGAACCGGTCGTCCACGGTGGCTTCGAGGAAGAGCGCCTCGGCGCGTCTGCGCCGGTTCCGGCCCGGATTGTGCGCAAGCATGTAGCTCATCTGACCTGCCCGGCCTGCGTCGCGAGAAGCGGCTCAATGTTGCGGCAGGACCATCGTCCGGAGCATCGGCCTGGCGACCGCGATGAACTCCTTGAGCTTCGCCAGGTTCTGGCTGCCTGCCTTGTAGATCAGATTCATCGGGCTCGGACATCCTTCGAAGTCCCGGAAGATCCTGACCAGCCTGCCGCTGGCGAGATCGTCGCGAATCATCCATTCCGGCATCAGGGCGATGCCGACGCTCGATTTCACGATCTCGGCGGCGGCGGCGGGATGATCCACCACGCATGCCGGGTTGATCTTAATGCCGACCGGTTTGCCATCGGCGCCGAACAACTCGATTTCGTCGCGATAGTGGGGCGAGCAGGCAATCCAGGGATGTCGCGCGACGGCATCGGCCGGCGACAGGCCGTCCTCGTGGGTCTCCTCGATGAACCCGGGCGCGGCGACGATGTACTGCTTGATATGACCGATCGTCTCGAAGCTCGTGTTGATGTTGTTCGATTGCGTCGTCGCGAGTGCGCAGTCGATGGCGTTCTCGTAGAAGCGGACCGGGCTCTCGTTGATCTGCCATTCGAGTCTGACCTTCGGACAGGCCCGCAGATATGCCGAGGAAATCCGGGCGATGACCTGCTTCTCGAACCCGCTCGGCGCCGTGACGCGCAGCACGCCGCGCGCGATGTTCTTTTCGCTTCTGACCAGCTCCTCGAAATCCGTCAGGTCGTTGATCAGATCGCGGACGTAGTCGTAGTAGCGACGTCCGGTCTGGGTGACATCCATGCCATGGGTGGTCCGGTTGATGAGCGGTACCCCCAGGTGGGCCTCGAGTATCTGAAGCTGGCGGCTCACGGTCGGCTGGCTCGAATTCAATTGTCTGGCGGCTTCGGTGAAACTCCCTGTCTCCACGATGCGGACAAAGGTGTCCATCAGGGCTAGCTGGTTGATCTTGGCGTGCGCCGAAATTTTCATGTATTCAAATGAGGCAATGCGATGCCGGATGTGCCGGGTCGACGACGGAACACGTTTGTCGACCCGGAAGGTCGTTCGAGGAATGCCGCGGGGACGAGTACGGATTGGCGCGGGACGTGCCGAGGGTATACCGGGGGGGCGGCGCGACCGCGCGATCAGCCGCCGCCGCCGGGATCGGGCGCGGTGCCCGATCCCGAGCGATGGATCCATCAGCCGCGCAGCGAGATCTCGACGCGACGATTGCCGGCGCGACCCTCGGCCGTCGCGTTGGATGCGATCGGATCGGCCTTGCCGCGGCCGGCCACCGACAGCTTGTCGGCCTGCAGGCCGTGTGCCTGCAGGTAGGCGGCGACGGTGTCGGCACGGCGCCTGGAGAGGGCGAGGTTGTAGGCGTCCCGTCCGACCGAGTCGGTATAGCCGGTGACCGTGACCTCGGCATAGCGACGCCCGGCATGTCCGCTCAGGAGCGTGTCGAGCGAGGCACGGGCCTTTGGCGTGAGCGTGGCCTGGCCGGTCGCGAACAACGCGTCGCCGGACAGATTCAGGTGCTCGATCGGTGCGGGCGGCACGGGAGGGGCGGCCGGCGCGACGGCCGGCTCGACGCGCGGGACCACGGCAATGGGTGCCGGTGTCTCGCCGCACTGGAATACCAGCGCGGCGGGAACCGCGTTGTTGCGCGGCGCGCGGGCCGAGTCGATCACGCGTACCGGTTGATCGGCGCAGATCCTTCGCGCGGCCTTCATGCAGGTTTGCGAGCCCGACAGCAGGCCGTGGCAATCCACCTGGAAGGTGCGCATGCCGTCGCGCGCCTGTAGTTCGGAGACGCTATAGGTCGGGCCGGACGCGCTCGAGCACGCGGCAAGCGAGGCCACGGACAGCGCGCAGAGATAGCTGAGTTTGTTCATGGTTGCATCCTCAATGCATTCGTCTTGGGAAGGTTGCCGCGCCGACCATCGTCCGGTCGGCGCGGCGCGGTGGGTGGGTCGATCTCATCCGCCCGCCCGGACTGCTTACTTCCACTGATACAGCATGCCCGCGCCGATCACGCGCTGGTTGCCGCTGAAGCCGCCGTTGATCGAGGCCTTCAGGTTTTCGCTGATGCGTGCCTGCATGTTGACCGCGATTGCCTTCTGGCCCAGGAAGGTGGCGGTACCGACACCCATCCCGAAGTTGGCGTCGCGATCGAGCTGCGGGATCGAGGCCATCGCGCCAACCGCCGCGATACCCTGCCTGGCCATCTGATCGGTCTGCTGCAGTTGCGAGCCGAGGCTGTTGATCTGCGATTGCTGGCCCGACAACGAGGTCGACAGGGTCGACTGCACGGCATTGAGCTGATTCAGGTTGACCGCATCGGTACCTTCCGTGCCTGGTGCCACGTTGGTGATCTGGCGCTGCTGCGTGCCGCTGCCGACCGACACCACGTTCGAGCGGCCGCCATCCGTCGAATTCGCGCCGATCGCCACCGAGTTCGAACCGGCCGTGACGGTCGGCAGATCGGTGCCCTGGCCGTTCATGTCGGCGGCGATGCCATTGTTGTTGGCGGCCCGCGTGGTGTTGTTGTTGAGGGTGGTTGACAGCTGGTTCAGCGTATTGCTGATGTTCGACACGCCGCTCGACAGCGAAGCGACGTTGCTGTTGGTGGTGCTCAGGCCGGTGGACAAGGAGCTGATGCTGGTCGAGGTCGAGGTGGACAGCGACGAGACATTGCTGTTGGTCGAACTCAGGCCGGTGGACAAGGAGCCGATTGCGGTCGAGGTCGAGGTGGACAGCGACGACACGGTGCTGTTGGTCGAACTCAGGCCGGTCGACAGCGAACTGATGCCGGTCGACAGCGACGCGACATTGGCGGCGGTCGAGGTCGACAGGCTGTTGACGGCCTGGTTGGTCGCATTGAGCTGGCTGCCGTTGACCGCGTCGGTGCTGGCGGCCGAGACCTGGCCCGCCGCGACGTTCGTGACCTGGCGTTCCGCGCCCGGTGCGCCGACGCTCACCACGCTGGTGGGCGTGCTGCCGGCGAAGAAGTACGTGACGCCGCCGATCGTGGTGCTGGACGCCGGATTGGCGGCAGCCGTCATCGAGCCGGTGCCCAGGGCCACCGAATTGGCGATGTTCGCGACCGCGCCGGAGCCGAAGGCGAGGGCGCCATTGGCGCTGGCCGTCGCGGCGTTGCCGAGCGCGACGGTGTTGTCGGCGCTTGCCTGGCTCGCGTTGCCCAGCGCCAGCGCGCCGGCGCCGGTCGCCGTGTTCGCGTTGCCGAGCGCCACCGCGCCGTCGCCGATCGCCGTGTCGTTCGCGCCCATCGCCACCGCGCCGGTACCTGTCGCGATGCTCGGATCGCCGATCGCCACCGCGCCGTCGCCGGTGGCGGTGTTGCCGGAGCCGATCGAGACCGCCTTGCCGCCGGTGGCCGTCGCGCTCTGGCCAATCGCCACCGCGCCGTCGGAGGCGGCGTTCGAGCCGTTGCCGACCGCGACGCTGCTGGCGCCCGAGGCACTGGCGTTGGTGCCGGCGGCGATCGCGTTGAGGCCGCTCGCGCCGTCGTTGTTGTAGTTGCCTTGCTGCGTGCCGTTGTCGTTGACGCTGTAGTAGTGCGTTTTGGCCGCGTTGATCGCGCTCGAGGTCGAGGTGGACAGCGAACTGATCGAGCTGGTGGCCGAGCTGAGGCCGGTCGACAAGGAGGTGAGACCGGTCGAGGTCGAGGTGGACAGCGAGCCGATCGTGCTGTTGGTGGTGCTCAGGCCGGTGGACAGCGAGCCGATGCCGGTCGAGGCCGAGCTCGACAGCGAGCTGATCGTGCTGTTGGTGGTGCTCAGGCCGGTGGACAAGGAGCTGAGACCGGTCGAGGTCGAGCTCGACAATGAGCTGACCGTGCTGTTGGTCGAACTCAGGCCGGTGGACAGCGAGCCGATACCGGTCGAGGCCGAGGTGGACAGCGACACGATCGAGCTGTTGGCCGACGAGAGGCCGGTCGAGGTCGAGCTCGACAGGGACGAGACCGTGCTGTTGGTCGAGCTCAGTCCGGTGGACAGCGAGCCGATACCGGTCGAGGCCGAGCTCGACAGCGAGGTGATCGCGCTGTTTGCCGTGGACAGGCCTGTCGAGGCCGAGGTCGAGAGCGACGTGACGGTGCTGTCGGTCGAGCTCAGGCCGGTGGACAGCGAGCCGATGCCGGTGGAGGTCGAGGTGGACAGCGAGGTGAGCGAGCTGTTTGTCGAGGACAAGCCCGTGGAGGCCGAGGTCGAGAGCGACGTGACGGTGCTGTCGGTCGAGCTCAGGCCGGTGGACAGCGAACCGATGCCGGTGGAGGTCGAGGTGGACAGCGAGGTGAGCGAGCTGTTTGCCGACGACAAACCCGTCGAGGTCGAGGTCGAGAGCGACGCGACCGAGCTGTTGGTCGAGCTCAGGCCGGTGGACAGCGAGCCGATGCCGGTGGAGGTCGAGGTGGACAGCGAGGTGATCGCGCTGTTTGTCGTGGACAGGCCGGTCGAGGTCGAGGTCGAGAGCGACGTGACGGTGCTGTTGGTCGAGCTCAGTCCGGTGGACAGCGAGCCGATGCCGGTCGAAGTCGACGTGGACAAGGAGGTGATCGCGCTGTTTGCCGAGGACAAGCCAGTGGAGGCCGAGGTCGAGAGCGAGGTGACCGCGCTATCGGTCGAGCTCAGGCCGGTGGACAGCGAGCCGATGCCGGTCGATGCCGAAGTGGACAGCGAGGTAATCGCGCTGTTGGCCGACGACAGGCCGCTCGACGTTGAGGTGGACAAGGACGTGACCGTGCTGTTGGTCGAACTCAGGCCAGTAGACAGCGAACCGATGCCGGTGGAGGTTGTGGTGGACAGCGAGGCGAGCGAGCTGTCGGTCGAGCTCAGGCCGGTGGACAAGGAGCCGATGCCGGTGGAACTTGAGGTGGACAGCGAGCTGACCGTGCTGTTGGTCGAACTCAGGCCAGTAGACAGCGAACCGATGCCGGTCGAAGTCGAGGTGGACAAGGAGGTGATCGCGCTGTTTGCCGAGGACAGGCCCGTGGAGGCCGAGGTCGAGAGCGACGTGACGGTGCTGTCGGTCGAGCTCAGGCCGGTGGACAGCGAACTGATGCTTGTGGAGGTCGAGGTGGACAGCGAGGTGATCGCGCTGTTGGCCGACGACAAACCCGTGGAGGTCGAGGTGGACAGCGAGGTGATCGCGCTGTTGGCCGACGACAAACCCGTCGAGGCCGAGGTCGAGAGCGACGTGACGGTGCTGTTGGTCGAGCTCAGGCCAGTGGACAGCGAACCGATGCCGGTGGAGGTCGAGGTGGACAGCGAGGTGATCGCGCTGTTGGCCGACGACAAACCCGTCGAGGTCGAGGTCGAGAGCGACGCGACCGAGCTATTGGTCGAGCTGAGTCCGGTGGACAAGGAGCCGAGGCCGGTCGAGGTCGAGCTGGACAGAGAAGCGACGTTGCTATTGGTCGAGCTGAGTCCGGTGGACAAGGAGCCGATGCCGGTCGAGGTCGAGCTGGACAGAGAAGCGACGTTGCTGTTGGTCGAGCTGAGGCCGGTGGACAAGGAGCCGATGCCGGTCGAGGTCGAGCTGGACAGAGAAGCGACGTTGCTGTTGGTCGAGCTGAGGCCGGTGGACAAGGAGCCGATGCCGGTCGAGGTCGAGCTGGACAGCGAGGCGACGTTGCTGTTGGTCGAGCTGAGGCCGGTGGACAAGGAGCCGATGCCGGTCGAGGTCGAGCTGGACAGCGAAGCGACATTGCTGTTGGTCGAGCTGAGGCCCGTGGACAAGGAGCCGATGCCTGTTGACGCCGAGGTCGACAGCGAAGCGACATTGCTGTTGGCCGAACTGAGGCCGGTAGACAAGGAACCGATCCCTGTCGAGGCCGAGGTCGACAGCGAAGCGACACTGCTATTGGTCGAACTCAGGCCGGTGGACAGCGAACCGATGCCGGTCGACAGGGACGAGAGCGCGCTGCTCGACGAGGATACCGTCGTCGACAGCGAATTCACGGCCGAATTGGTGGCGAACAATTGCGAGCCATTGATGGCATCGGTGCTGGTCGCCGTGATCTGGCCGGCTGCCACGTTGGTGACCTGGCGCTCCAGGCCGGGTGAGCCTACGCTGACCACGCTGCTTGGCGCACCGCCTGCGAAGGCATGGGTCGTGCCGCCGACCGTGCCGGTGGGCGTCGGATTCGCCGCGGCGGTGACCGAGCCGCTGCCGAGCGCGACGGAGCCGGCCACCGAGGCGCTGGCACCGGAGCCGATCGCGATGCCGCTGTTGGCCGAGGTCGAGGCGTTCGGGCCGATCGCGATCGCCTGGGTGACATTGCCCACCGAGGCCAGATTACCGACGGCAAGCGAGGATGCCCCTGCCGCGGAGGCCCCGGTTCCGAGTGCCGTGGCGGAGGCTCCGGTCGCTGCCGATCCGGCGCCGAGCGCCGTGGCGTTCACGTTGGTCGCCGTGCTCGATGCGCCGAGCGCGACTGAGCCGGCGGTGCCGCTGGCGGTCGAGCCGTTGCCGAGCGCCAGGGCATCGCCGCCCGATGCGACGGTGGAGGCCGCGAAGGTGCCGAAATTGCCCAGTGCTATCGCACCGATGCCGCTTGCGGAGGCCGCGCTGCCGATCGCGGTCGCGCCGTTCGCGCCCGTTGCGCGTGCCGTCGAGCCGATGGCCACCGAGCCGCTGCCGCTTGCCACGCTGGCACTGCCCAGCGCGACTGAACCCGTGCCATTGGCCAGGTTGCCCGAGCCCATCGCCAGGGCGCCCGTACCCGTTGCCAGGTTGTTCAAGCCCATTGCCACCACGCCGCTACCCGACGCGAGGTTCGGACCGCCACCGATCGCCACGGCTCCGTTGCCGTTGGTCGAGGTGCCATAGCCGATCGATACGGCCTGGCCGCCGGTTGCCGCGGCGGTCTCGCCGATTGCTACCGAGCCGGCACTGCTGGCGGTGGAAAACTGTCCGACCGCGACCGCGTAGTCGGCGGACGCCGCGCTTTGTCGACCGACTGCGATCGCACTATTACCCGACGAGGAGGCGTTGTAGCCGATCGCCATGTTGTAGTTGTTGGTGGTCGCCTGGGCGTTCTGGCCGATCGCGATCGAGCCGTCCACGCTCGTGGTCGCGCCGCTGCCGAGCGCCACCTGGCCGCCGGTATTGCCATCGGTGCCGACCACGTTGCCGTTGCGCGCATTGCTGCCGATCGCGATATTGGCCGTCGTGCCGGAGCCGGCCGGGCCGGTGTTCGCCGCATTGCCGATGGCGATGGTGTTGGTCGAGGCCGCCTGCGCGTTGGTGCCGATGGCCATCGAATTGACGCCCGTGGCTCCGTCGTTGTTGTAGTTGGCCTGCTGCACGCCGTTGTCGTTCACGCTGACGTAATGCGTGTTGCCGGTCGACAGGGCGCTCGACAGCGAGGTGGACAGGCTGTAGAGCTGGCTGCCGTTGACAGCGTCATTGGAGTTGGCGGAGATCTGGCCCGGTGCCACGCCGGTGAGAATCGTATTGGTGGCGCTGTATAGGCCGGTTGTGTAGTTGTACAGCGTGGTGGCGATGTTCAGCGTTGGCGTGATGACATTGCCGGTTTGCGACAAACCCGTCGTTGTCCCAAAAAGTGCGGCACACGAATAGGTGGAACTCAGATTCCCGCATACGCTGGTAGGAGAGCCGAGCGAGGTGCCGATCAGAGATGCGTTCGTGGCATAAGTCAGAACATCCGCGCCGAACAATCCGGAGAGGGCGGTGTTGTTGTCCTGCAGCCCAGAAGGATAAACATTGCTGACGGTGCCGCCGGATGTACCGCCCGGAGCGGTACCGTTGAACAGCGTTCCGTCGTTGACGTTGCCCGGGGCAACCAGGGACTGCGCGTGCAGCGGCGACGAGACCACCGCAAAAGCCGCCAATGCGCCGAACGCCACGGATTTCAGGCGCAACAGCGTGCGACCCAGGGCGAGGCCGGGCTGCATGGTGGCGCCATCCTTCGACGTTCCGCCGGCTCGCTTGCATCGATCGATCTCGCTGACCGCCACCCATGCACCGAGCGATTCGTTCCAGACTGTTTTGTATGACTTGTTCATAACGGACACCTAAATGAAATTGCTAGGAAAATGTTTTTGTAATCTCTCAGGTGTTCGTCACTCGGAGAATGCGTTCCAGGCTGCCTTCGAGGGCAATGCCCGTGTATTTGTGTTTTCTAAGCTAGCAACAAAAACTTTATTGCCACAGAGAAGAATCTTTAAATTTATTGTCATTTATGGACTGAATTTCATGGATTTGAAAGTCGAATATCCATGTCTGCCGAGTGATTATTTGCAGTCTGGATATCCGTTATTCGACAGTCATTTGCTACGTGACTCTTTTCTTTTCGGATGGGAAGATATGGGAAATTATTTGATATCTCAATAATCAATTGTCATAAAACGACAATTGAAGTTTCAATTATTGTGAATTACTCTTGACGAATAACGATTATTTGTATCGTGGGGTGGAAATGAAATCGGGATCTGGAGAACCGCGGGATTGCCGTACCTCGGGAGGGTCGCGATGGCTGCTGCCCTGAACGGCTTGCGCATCGGCATCACGATCGGATTGCGCAGCCCCGACGAAAGCATGTGGATCAACGGCATCAAGCAGAACGCCTTGTTTCTCGCGAAGCTGTTGATGGCGTCGCCGCGGGGGCATCGCGTAACCCTGGTCAATACCACCGACGTGCCGTTGACCGACGCGCTGCCCTGGGATCGCGCCCTGTACGACACGCGCGGGTTCGCCGACGTGAAGGACGCGCTGGATGTGCTGATCGAGCTCGGGGGGCAGGTCGATGCCGACCAGACCGCCTACCTCAAGACGCGCGGCACCAGGCTCGTCAGCTATTGCTGCGGCGTCGAGTACATCAACGTGATGGAGTCGATCCTGTTCGGCAGGCGTCTTTGGGATTCGCTCTTCGTGAACCGCGGGTTCGACGAGGTATGGGCGATTCCGCAGATCGCACCCTCGTCGCTGCCGTTCCTGCAGTCCCTGCGCCGTTGCCCGGGCCGCGTCGTGCCCTTCGTCTGGGATCCGATGTTCCTGTCCGCGCGAGGCGCGGTGCTCCCCGGCAACGGCGAATACCGCCCGAGCGGCCGGCTCGGCAAGCGGCTTGCCGTGATGGAGCCGAATCACGATGTCGTGAAGTGCTGCCTGTATCCGATGCTGATCATCGACGAGGTCTATCGTCAGGCATTCGACAGGATCGAGTTCGTTCATGTGACGAATGCCGATCGCCTGGCACACGACAGTCCAGAGTTCGTGATGCTGATGAACCAGTTGGAGGTCGTGCGCGCGGGCAGGGCGAGCTTCGTCGGACGATTCGACACGCCGGTCTTTCTCGCCAGCCTGACCGACGTGGTCGTCTCGCATCAATGGTCGAACCCGCTCAACTACTTCTATTTCGATGTGTGCTGGCAGGGCTATCCGCTCGTGCATAACGCCGGTCTCGCGCCCGATCTCGGCTACTACTATCCGGACAACGAGGTGGAGAAGGGCGCGCAGGCGCTGCTGCATGCGCTGCGCGCGCACGACGGCGAATGGGAGGCGTATACGCGACGCCAGCGCCAGATCCTGCTGCGCTATACCTCGTCGAATCCGTCGCTCGTTGCCGAATACGACCTGCTGCTCGCGAACCTGCTCGGGGCGGTGGCCTGAGCAGGCGTGCCCGGCCGTTCGATTCTCGTGATGATTGTCTAGTGGGGACACGACAACCGGGGGTTATTCACATGACAAAGTTTCGTCTTTCGAAGCGTGAATGACGCGCCTATGATTCGGCCATCTGATCGGCGAAGTCGGGCGCCGGCTGGACGGCACCGGCTGTGCCGCAAGCCTGTGATCGCAGGCGGGACCCGACCCGGAGCTGGTCGGCGTGTTGCGAGCGCCGCGTGGCGGTAGAAAATCTCATCGAGTCTGTGGTGCTAATTATGGATGTCAAGATCAATCGGCTGGCCCTGATGGACACCTTCGTGAAGATCGTCGAGGTGGGCAGTTTCACGGAAGCCGCCAAGTCGCTCAATACCAGCCAGCCGACCGTGAGCCGTCAGCTGCGATCGCTCGAGGATCTTCTGGGCATGGAATTGGTTCGCAGAACTACCCATGGGATGCGCGTCACGGATGCCGGGAAGCGCTATTACGAGTATTCCCGTGCGCTGATCAGCGACATGGTGCAGTTCGAGAACATCATGCGAGGCGAGCATGTCGAGCCACGCGGCAGCTTGAGGATCATCGTTCCGCAACTGCTGGTGCCGGAGTGGTTGACCGTCGTGGCATCGCGGTATTTCAAGGAATGCCCGCAGGTCAAGCTGGAGTGGATGGCGCACGATAAGCCGGTACGCTTCCATGAGGAGGCCGTCGATTGCGTGATCCGCTTCGGGCTGCCGTTCGATCAGGCCTCGGAGGTGCGCTCGGTGGGAATGCTCGAGCGGATCGTGGTGGCCAGCCCGGACCTGCTGGAACGCTGCGGAATCGACGAATCGCCGATCGCGTCGTCCGGGAAGCTGCCGTGGATTTCGCTGTCGGCGGATTACCGTACTCGTTTGCAATTGTTTGACGATCACCAACGCGGGCATGAATTCCAGATCGATCCGGTATTCGTGGCGGACCAGATCCTTGCAACACGGGAGGCGGCCCGACAGGGGATCGGCGCGCTACTGGTTGCCGAATGGGCCGTGACGGACGATATCAAGAGCGGAAGTCTCGTCAGGATATTTCCGGCATGGGCCGGCGCGCCCATGCCGATCAATATCATTTATCCGAAGGACGGGGAGAGCACGCCGAAGCTTGCGCGCTTCCTGGAGGTCGCCGAATCCGCGATCCAGGAGATATTCGAGTGATGCCTCGCCGGCCGGGCAGGCAATGTCCGGCGCATGAGGCCATGCGTGCCGTGATTGCGCCAGATAATGGCGATGCAATATGCGAAATTTGATTATCCGATTTTCAAATTTCAAAGCCGATTTATAAATATTTTACTTATCGGCGCGGTATTGCGGATGTCAATGCCATTAAAAGGCGTTTATCATTCGCGCAGATCGGGACGATGGATTCGAATCTCGCTGTCGCGAATCAGCCATGATAATTCGTTCAAGGCAGAGTGCATCGTCGTGCGCTCGATGCGATGACGAAGAACAGGACACCTCAAGGGAGTACTGACGGTGACATACACCACTGAATGCGTCGCAGGCGGTCACCGCGAGCGACGGCCGTGCGTCGGTATCTCATTGTTCGCACGCGAGGGCCAGGCGATCTGGGAAAACGGCATTCACCAGAACATCGCCTACCTCGCGATGATGCTCAAGCGTTCCAAGCACGTCGGCCCTGTCTATTTCCTGAACGGCGGCGATGCCGGCATGCTGCCGTCGGGCCTGGACCTGGACGGCCTCGACATACCGCTCGTCAGACCGGCCGACGTCACGCATCAGCTCGACGTCGTCATCGAAATGGGCGCGCAGTTGCCGCTCGAATGGCTCAAGCACGTGAAGGCGCTCGGCAAGAAACTGGTCGCGTGCTTTGTCGGCCACACCTATGGTGGCCTGGCCGAAACGCCGATCTTTGGCAAGCCGTCGGGACACATCTTCAACCATCGCCTGTTCGACGAAGTATGGGTGCTGGAGAAATCGGAGAAGGTCGACGTCCCGCTGCTGCGCACGCTGATGCGTGCGCCGGTTCACACAATCCCGCATCTGTGGTCGCCGTACTTCATTGACCGGCGCATCGCCGAACTGGCAAGCGAAGGCCTGGCATTCGGATATCGGCGCGGCGCTCGGCCCTGGCGGATCGGCACGCTCGAGCCCAACATCTCGGTCGTCAAGACTTGCCACTATCCGATGCTGGTGAGCGAGGCGTGCTACCGGGCGAGGCCCGATGCGATCCAGCATCTGTTCGTGGTCAATGCCATGCACATGAAGGCGCATCCCACCTTCCTGCACTTCGCCAACAACCTCGACCTGGTGCGTCAGCACAAGGCCAGCTTCGAGCCACGCATGGACCTGCCCGGCTTCATGGCGCGCCATGCGGATGCAATCGTGTCGCATCACTGGGAAAATCCGCAGAACTACCTGTATTACGACGTGCTCTACGGCGCTTATCCCCTGATCCACAATTCCACGCTGCTCGGTGGGGCCGGTTACTACTACCCGGATTTCGACGCGGCCGAAGGCGGCCGCGTGCTGCTCGACGCGTGGCTGCATCACGACGAACGACTCGACGATTACCGTGACAAGGCTGACCGCCTGCTGAGGTCGGTCTCGATCGACAACCCCGCGAATCTCGACGCGTTCGTCACGCGCCTGGTCGCTCGAATCGGAGAATGAGCATGCCGGATACCAAGGTCCGCGGTGCGCCTGGCGAGGGCAGGCGCCTGGTCGTCGGCGTGTCGCTGCATGTGCGGGGCGCCGGCCAGTCGCTGTGGGAAAACGGCATTTTCCAGAACTGCCTGTTGCTGATCCTGCTGTTGCGTCAGTCGCCGCTTGTCGCCGAGGCCGTGATGGTGAACGGCGGCGAGCAGGCCGCTGATCCGCAGTTGATGCTCGACGAGTGGGATGTGCCCTTGCTCGCCATGGACGAAGCGCTGCAGCGCTGCGACGTGCTGATCGAGATGAGCGCGCAGTTCAGCCCGGATTACCTGCGTGCGTTTCGGGAGCGGGGCGGCAAGGCCGTCACGATGCGGGTCGGCAACGACTACGTGATCGACATCGAACGCGCGATGTTCGACAAGCCTCCGGGTTTCCTGTTCTCGGGCGCGCCCTACGACGCGGTCTGGACGATCCCGGAATTCGAGCGCTCCTGCCTGCACTATTACCGGACCGGCTTGCGCGCGCCGGTCACGATCGTGCCGCACATCTGGCATCCGGTGCTGTTCGACAAGGCACGTACCACGCTCGGCGCCGGCCTGAGTTTCGGCTACCGGCCCGGCAGGCGGCGCTGGCGCGTGGCGATGTTCGAACCGAACATCTGCATGGTCAAGACCAGCATCGTCCCGATGCTGGTGGCCGAGGAGGCCTATCGCGCGAAGGCCGATTTCCTGGAGGTGGTGCGCGTCTGCAATGCGATGCATCTGAAGGATCACACGACCTTCGTTCATTTCGCCAAGGCGCTCGATATCGTCGATCATGGGCTCACCACCTTCGAAAGCCGTTACGCGGTGTACGAGTTCATGGCGGCGCATGGCGATGCCGTCGTGTCGCATACCTGGGAAAACGCCCAGAACTATCTGTACTACGAATTGCTGTATGGCGATTACCCGCTGATTCACAATTCGCCATTCCTCGACAAGGCCGGATATTACTACCCGGGGTTCGATTGCCTGGCCGGTGGCCATGCCCTGCTGCGGGCGTTCGCCGAACACGATGCGAACCTCGAGGCCTACCGCGAGCAGTCGAGGCAGGTACTCGATTCGGTGAGCATCTACCATCCCGACAACCTGGCTGCCTATACCGACGCCTTGTCGGCGCTTTATGCCGCCGCCCCCTGAACCGCCGCATTGGCTCGAAACATGAACAAGACCTATCCGGAGCTGCTCGCCGAATGTACCGAACTGGAGGCCAAGCTCGCGCGCGCTCGCGCCAGCGTGCGGGACGAGGCCTTGTGCACGATCAGGAAGCTGATGATCGATTTCGGGATCGATGCGGATGAACTGACGGGAACGCCTGGCGTGAAAAGGCCGGGCTCCCGCGCGCCGAAATACTGGGATCCGGAATCGGGCCGGACCTGGACCGGGCGAGGCAGGGTGCCGGCGTGGATCGCCGGCAAGGATCGCAGCACGTTCGAACTCTGAGGTCATCGTCGGCACGTGCCATCGCCGTTTCCATTGACAGGCCATTGGGCGGAGTTCACGCGAAGTTGCGCAACGCCGCCTTCTTCAGCATTTCCATCATCAGGCGCGCATTCGTCGACAGCATCAGGTCCGAGCGCGTCACCAGGCCCTCGGTCAGGTCAGGCAGCGGCTCGACGAGATCGAGCGTGACCAGGTCGGGATCCTGGATTTCCGCCGCGATATCCTCGTTGACGACGGCAATCGCGGTGCTGCACTTGAGCACGGCCCGCGTGGCGATCACGTTCTGGCTCTCGATGTTCTGCGGTGCCTCGTTCGCTTTTGCCGCGCTGAATTCTTCCGGGTGCGGCGCCAGGCGGATGCCGCCGCTCACCCAGCGAAAGGGGGTGAGTTCCTCGCGCGTGCAGCGCCTGCCGGCCAGCGGGTGGGTACGAAAGGCGAGTACCACGGTCGGACGGCTGAACCAGGGGTCGAAGCGGAACGGCAGGGGAATCGATCCCGGCCGCGCGGCACAGACGCCGAAATCGAGCGTGCCGTCGCGCAGGCCGGGCAGCACCGAGGAGAGCGTGCCGTCGACGATGCGCAAGGGCGCGCGTGGCCGTTGCACGAGGAATTCGGGCAACACGAGGGGCAGCAGGCGGGCGGAGGCCATCAGGGACATGCCCATCGCCACCCGGCCGCGATCGTCGGGCGATACGTCGCCGTCGAGCAGGCTCATCTGCTCGACGATCAGCGTCGCACGCGGCAGCAGCGACCGGCCCGCCGGGGTCAGGGTGGTGCCTTCGACGCCTCGCAGGATCAATTTCGTGCCCAACTCCTCCTCGAGCAGGCGCATCGTCTTGGTGACGGCTGCCTGGGTCACGCCCATCGACCGCGCGGCGGCCCGGATGCTGCCGAGGCGCGCGACGCAGACGAAGGCGAGTACGTGCGGATACTTCATCGATGTCGATCCACGATGGATTGTCCGGGCGCAACGCTTGCCCGTATCACGCTCTACTTTCGTCGGCGTGCGGATCTTCCACCACTAGCGTATACGCGGTCCCGACCATTTTCAGGCCGTGCCGCGTGTCTCCGGCGCGCCGCCGCTCGCCCTCTCGCACCAACCCCGCCACGCCCCGCGATACGCCGCCTCGACATGCCGAGCGAAACGCGCCCCGTCCATCAACGGCGAGGCGGCGAGCCGTGCGCGCAGGCCGGCGCGCATCGCGGCCAGGCGCGGCAGGTCGCGTGCCAGCCCGGTGGCGATCTCGACGAAGCGCGCGTCGCTGTCGGCGACGATCTCGCTCAAGCCCAGGTTGGCGGCCTGGCTCAGGCCGGCGCGGCCCACCACCGTGTCGGTGATGCGTGTCACCACCGGCACGCCCATCCAGTAGGAATCGAGGCTGGTGGTATGGCCGTTGTAGGGCAAGGTATCGAGCCCGATGTCGATCTCGTGGTAGGTCCGCAGGTACTCCGCGCGCGGACGGAAGGCGGTGAAGGCGACGCGCTCGTCGTCGATGCCGTGATCTCGCAAGCGATCGAGCAGAAGCCTGCGCGCCGAGCCTTCCGGCGCCATCAGGACCAGCCGTGCCTCGTCGAACCCGCGTATCACCTCGGCCCACAGACGGAACGAGGCATCGCCGAGCTTGCAGGGATTGTTCAGGCATCCGAAGGTGGGATAACCGTTCGCGAGCGCCGGCAGGGCATTGACCTCGGGCGTGTCGGTCAGCGGGTCGTAGCACCAGAAGGTCTCGGGCAGGCGCAGCGAGCGCTCGCTGTACCAGCCGTCGGCGCCGGCGGGATCGAGCCAGGGATCGGTCAGGCGGTAGTCGATCGCCTCGATGCCGGTGGTGCCCGGGTAGGCCAGCCAGGCGATCTGCACCGGCGCGGGCTTGCGCGCGAACAGCAGCGGCCGGCTGTCGGCCATGTGCATCGAGAGGTCGACCAGGATATCGATGCCGTCCTCACGGATCAGCCGCGCCAGCCGCTCGTCGTCGAGCTGCCTGACCTCACGCCAGAGATCGGCGTGGCCGGCGATGCGCCGGGTCAGCGCGTCCGGGCGCGTCACGCTCGAATAGCAGACGATCTCGAAGCGCGCGTGATCGTGATGCGAGAGCAGCGGGATCGTGAACAGCGCCTGGCAATGGTTGCGGAAGTCGGGCGACACATAGCCGATGCGCAGGCGGCGCGACGGCTCGGCCGGCCGCGCATGCGGCTCGCGATGCGCGCGCAGGGGCGCCTCGTGCCGCGCCGACCAGCGGCGCGCCTCGTCGAGGATCGCCTCGGGATGCGTGGCCTGGAAGCTCAGTGCATAGAGCAGGTTGCCATGCGCCACCACGTTGGCCGGGTCGCATGCGAGCGCATGGCGATAGCAGTCGATGCCCTCGTCGAGGCGGCCCTGGTCCTTCAGCACGTTGCCGAGATTGTTGTGGCTGGCCGAGTGGCGCGGATCGGCGGCGAGCGCGTCGCGCAGGCGCGCCTCGGCCTCGTCCATCGCGCCGAGCATGCGCATCGTCACGGCCAGGTTGTTGAGCGCGGCCAGGAAGGCGGGGCGCAGGCGGATCGCGGTATCGAAGGCGTCGGCCGCATCGTGCAGCGAGCCGGCTTCCTGGTAGACCACGCCCAGGTTGTTGTACGCATCGGCATGCGCGGGTGCCTGCTCGATCGCGCGCTGGTAGTGATCCAGCGCCTCGCGACGCTGGCCGAGCGCGTGCAGCGCGTTGGCGAGGTTGTAGGCGGCTTCCGGAAAGACCGGATCCAGCTCCAGGGCGCGCGTCAGCAGGGCGGCGCTGCGGGCGAATTCGCCGTGCCGATGCAGGGCGACGCCGAGGTTGGCCAGCACCACCGGCGAGTCGGGCGCGACCTGCCGGGCCATCTCGAGCAGGGCCACCGATTCGTCGAGCTGGCCGGTCGCCAGCGCCAGCGTGCCGAGGTTGGTCAGCGCATCGGCGTCGCCGGGCTGCAGTTCGAGCGCGCGCAGGTAGGCGGCTTGCGCGGCCTGATGCTCGCCGAGCTGGCGGTGGCAGTTGCCGAGGTTGTTGAGCGCGTCGACGCGGGCGGGGTCGCGCTCCAGCAGCGCGGTATAGGCCTCGATGGCAGGCGCGGCCTGGCCGGCCGATTGCAGCGCCGAGGCCAGCGCGAAATGCGCGTCGATGGAATCGGCGTCGAGGGCGAGGGCCTGCCGGTAGGCGCCGATCGCCTCCGCGAAGCATTGCGCGGCCGCGAACACGTGGCCGCGCGCGAGGTGGTAGCGGGCATTGCCGGGGGCGCGTGCCAGCGCGGCGTCGAGCCAGTCGAGCGCGGCGTCGTAGGCGCCGCTCTGCAGGTCCAGCATGCCGAGGCGGAACATCAGGTTCGCCTCGCCGGGCTCGAGCGTGAGCGCGCGCTGGTACAGGTCGCGCGCCTCGGCCAGCCGGCCCGCGAGATGATGCGTGGTCGCGAGTTCGAGTATCTGCCTGTTTTCCATGCTGGGCCCGCCCTGGATGAAGTCGCCGGATCGGCTCCGTCGCGACGCTGGCCAGGGCTCGCATCGCGTGCTCGCGATGCAGCTGGCGAGCGGCGAGCGACGGTTTGCGTGACCGACGGGAAGCCTCCGCGGGAACGATAGCAAGGCCGGCGGCGCCGGTGTTTACAGGCGTTTACGCGCGGGGCTTGCCGCGGCGGCGCATCGGCGACGGGTCTTTCAACAAGGTGACCATTCGTTTCGCAAAGCGATGCAAATGCGCTGCGAAAGACTGACAAGGCTTTCGGAAGGTCGACGATGGCATGCGGCCCGTGATGCCGGTTTTGCTCAGGAATGCAAAGCGCATCGGGCGGGAGGCATGCCCGGTCGGTCGGCAATCTTCCCGGCTGCGCGATGTCGGTCTCGCGCTGGGCGATTCGAGCAGGCTGGGCCGGGCAAGTGGTTCGCCGGGCAGGATTCGACGTGTGGCTGGCGGCCCGTCCAGCCGGAGCGGCTGGACGGACGACGCGGGGGAATCAGCGGGCCGCCTCCTGCGCGGCCTCGTCGTCGACGTCCTGCCGGGTCGGCTCGAAGCGCACCGCCGCCAGGAAGCCGATCGGGATCAGCGCGGCGATCGACACGATCCAGAACATGTCGGTGCCGTAGCGCGCCTTCAGGATCGGCAGCATGAACAGCGCGAGCGCGCTGCCCAGGCCGGCCAGCGCGCGGCCGAAGCCGACGCCGGTGCCGCGGATCGCGGTCGGATACGACAGCGCCGGGTAGACCATCATCTGCGCGCCGGGGCCGAAGCCTTCCGCGAACAGCCAGGCGCCCAGCATCGCCAGCGCGAGGCCGATGCCGAGCGCGCCTTGCGGATGACCGAGCAGGGCCAGCGCGACCAGCGACACGAATTGCAGCGCGAAACCCGCGATCGCGACCTGCCGCGACGGCCGCCGATAGGCGAGGCGCATGCCTAGCAGGCCGCCCGTCAGCGCGAACAGCAGGTTCAGCGCGAGCGAGGCCGAGATCGTCTCGAACACGCCGGCGCCGAGGAACTGCGACAGGATCGAGGGCAGGAAAAAGGCGATCGCCGTGTATTCGAAGGGGATGCAGAGATTCATCGCGCTGGCCACCAGCGTGCGCGCCAGGTAGGGGCGCCGGAACAGCACCCGGAAGCCGACCGGCGCCTGGGCAGGCGGCGCGCCGGCATCCTCGGCGCGGTGCGCGCGGATCCCGTAGGACTCGCGCAGGATGCGCGCGGCGTCCTCCAGCTTGCCCTGGTTGGCGGCCCACAGCGGCGACTCGTTCATGAAGCGGCTGCGCACCGCGATGATCACCAGCGCCGGCACCGCGCCGAAGATCAGCGAGGCGCGCCAGAGCCAGCCCGCATGCTCGGCCGGCAACGCGAAGTAGAGACCGAACACGATCAGGAAGCAGACCGAGGACGCGGCGTACCACATCGGGCACCAGGCGGCGAGCCGCGAGGCCTTGTTGCCGCGGCCCTGGAATTTCGAGAACTCGGACAGGAAGGCCATCGCGACCGGCAGGTCGATGCCCACCCCGAGCCCCATCACGAAGCGCGCGGCGATCAGCACCCAGACGTTCGGCGCGAGCCCGGCCACGATCGCCGCGACCACGAAGAACAGCATGTCGGCCATGAACACCTGGTAGCGGCCGATGCGATCGGTGAACCAGCCGCCGAGCAGGCTGCCGAGGATCGTGCCGATCACGATCGAGGAGGTGACCAGGCCGGTCAGCGCGGGCGTGAGGCCGAATTCGCGAACCACGTCCTGGATGCCGTAGGACAGCGTGGTCAGGTCGTAGGCGTCGAGGAACACGCCGCCCAGCGCCAGCAGCACGATCACGCGCGCATGGCTGTCGCGGCTGGTGCTGGTGTTGATCAGGCGCGAGACGTCGCTCGCGGAACGGATCGGCGAGGAACTCGCCGCATCGAGGTCGAGGGTGCTCAAGGGGTTCTCCACGGTTGGCGATCGGCGCGGTGGGCGGGAAGCAGGGGCGTGCGGGCGCGATCGCGGCGGCGGCGCGGTGCTGGCGGCACGGCGGCGGTCGCGAAGGGCGATGCTAGGCAAGGGCGGCGCGCTCACGAACGGCCTATTTGCGATTAGCAAATCACGCGCGAGCGATCGGGAGGGGCGTGGCAGGCAGGGGCAGGCAGGGGCAGGCAAAACGATGCGGCGGCGGAGGCGGCGCTCGCGCGGGCCGGCTCGTTCATGTCGTGGCGGCGGAGCAACGCGTGCCACGGCATATGCTTGGGCGAAATCGATCGAAGCGAGGAACTGGACGCCGGCCGATGACAACCTGGCCGGCGTGCCGAAACGGGAGGCGCGGCAACTTGCGGGAAGGCCGCTTCGACAGCCGACGGGGGCGTCAGTTCCACACACACTATATATATAGTGTGTTGCGCATCGCGCAGGGGGCGGTGCCCCGGCGACTCAGTGCCAGCCGCCCGGTACGAACACCCAGTTCGGGCCCTGCCGGCGCCATTGTCCCGAGCTCCAGCGGCGCCCGCGCCGCGCCGCGATCCAGCGCCCCGGCACCCACACATAGCGGCCACCGCGCCAATCCCAGTAACCATCGGCCCAGACATAGCCGCGAGCGCGCGGCGGCGGCGGGCGGCGATCGCGCCGCAGTGGCGGCGGCGCGCGCTCGGGGCGCTCGCCGACCGGCGGCGGGGGCGGCGGCGGCCGGCCGCCAGGCGCCGGATAACCGCCGGGCGGGGCAGGTTGCGCGTTCGCGCCGAGGGCCGAGCCGCCGGCCAGGATGGCCGCGCCGCCGAGGGCCAGGGTTCGAAGGAAGTCGCGACGTTGCATCGAAAGGCTCCCGGATGGAGAACGGGCCGCCCGGGATGGGCGGCGGCACGGCATCAAGGTAGCGCCGGGCTAGCCGACCAACATTACAGGCGTTGTAACGGCTGTTACGGGCCATGCCTTTCGTCGCGCTGTCACCTCGGGGAAACCGCAGGGAAACGTTTTACGCGGGTTTTACACCGGCGGCGCATCGGAAAATGCACCAGATTGAGGATGTTTTGAGTAATTTTTGCCGAATTGGCGAGGTGGGCCGGGAGATGGTTGTTGTTTCTTTGCAACCGTCAAGCCGGTGACACAATCAAATGCCTGTTGCGTATACGCCAAAAACAGGCCGTCAAGTGGTCAAAAAAACAAGTCAAAACAACGAGTTATCAAAGACTACCATTTCTATTATTTCTGGTTTCGGAAAAAGTTATTTCTTTATTCGCGCGTGGCGGCCCTAGGGTCCACCCCTAAACTCACGGTTCCCAGAGCGGCCAACCATCCGGGCGCGGCCATGTGAAGTCGACGTGGCGCTTCCGGGCGGTTGCAGACCGTTATGAAACAAGGTCGACAGACCTGCCTTTTTTAGATGAAGGGAGCTCCACGAATGAAGAAGACTCTGATCGTTGCAGCCGCTGCAGCATCGTTCGCAACCGTCGCCCACGCGCAAAGCAGCGTCACGCTGTACGGCGTGCTCGACGCGGGCATCACGTACCAAAGCAATGTCGCCGGCAAGTCGCGCTGGTCGGAAGGCACGGGCATCGACCAAAGCCTGTTCGGTCTCCGTGGTTCGGAAGACCTGGGTGGCGGCCTGAAGGCAATCTTCACGTTGGAAAGCGGTTTCAACCTCGGTAACGGCCGCTTCTCGAACGACGGCGGCATGTTCAACCGTCAAGCCTTCGTCGGCCTGTCGAGCCAGTACGGCACGGTCACGCTGGGCCGCCAGTACGACGCAGTCCAGGACTACCTGGCTCCGCTGACGGCGACCGGCTCGTGGGGCGGCACGTACTTCGCTCACGTCGGCAACTTCGACAACCTGAGCACGAACGGCGGCTACGCAACCAACAACTCGATCAAGTTCACGAGCGCGAACTACGCCGGCCTGCAATTCGGCGGCACGTACGCTTTCTCGAACAACACGAACTTCGGCAACAACCGTGCATACAGCGGCGGCGTGTCGTACCAGTTCCAAGGCCTGAAGCTGGCTGGCGCGTACTCGCAACTGAACAACCCGAACGCAGCTGGCACGAGCGGCGCGGTTGACCAGAACGCATTCGGCGCACAAGGCCGCGTCCGTACGTACGGCGCAGCAGCTGGCTACGCATTCGGCCCGGCACAAGTCGGCGCCGCATGGACGCAAGCTCGTCTGGACAACACGGTTGCAGGCGCGAACGTTCGCATCGACAACTACGAAGTCAACGGCAAGTACAACCTGACGCCGGCACTGGGTCTGGGCATCGCCTACACGTACTCGAACGGCCGCCTGGGCACGAACAACGCCCACTGGAACCAAGTTGGCCTGCAAGCCGACTACTCGCTGTCGAAGCGCACCGACGTGTACGCTCAAGCCGTGTACCAGCGCGCAAGCAACGGCGTGGCTGCTTCGATCTACAACGGCGACATCGCTGCGACGAACACCTCGTCGGGCATCAACCAGACCGCCGCTACGGTTGGCCTGCGTCACCGCTTCTAAGCTCGACGACCGCTTCGGCGGTCTACGGCAAAAAGGCGCCTTCGGGCGCCTTTTTTTCGTTTACGGCACGCAATATCGTACTGCGCGAATCGGGGAGCCGGCCCGCTGCCGGGTCGGGTCCCCATTCGGCAAGGCTCAGCGCGTGTAGTCGCCGCTGGCCTCGGGCTGGTAGACGATCGCCGAGACCGTCATGCGGCCCGCCACGCCGTTGGGCAGGGTGATGTTCACATGCTCGCCCTGGCGGGCACCGAGCAGGGCCATGCCGACCGGCGAGAACACGTTGAGCCGGCCGGCATCGGAGCGTGCCTGGTCGGGATAGACGAGGGTCCAGGTGATGGCTTCGTGCGTCGCCTCGTCGGTCAGCGTGAACTGCGAATTCATGGTCACCACGTTAGCCTTCATGGCATCGGCATTCACGATATCGGCGCGTTCGAGCAGGGTGTCGAGCATGGCCTGCAGGCGCGTGTCGCGTTCGGCATGTTTCTCGAGGCGCGCGACATCGAGTTCGGTGAGTTGCAGCAGTCGATTCTTCATCGGTGTTGTCCTTGTGTATGGGCGTGAGGCGCCGCGGCCGGCGGCGCGATGAGCCTGAATCGGGGAATCGCCCGGAGCCCGGCTGGCGCTCCGGTGGAGCGGGTCAGCGTGGGCGCCGGGCGGCAGCCTGCGGAACGGTGACGTGAGCGCCTCGCGAGCCGGCCAGGCGCGCGCCGACGCCGATCTGGCGGCGTCGAAGGGCATGGGGGCGAGCGGGAGGGCGGCGCATCACGGATGGGCGGGAAAGTATGACGAAACGCTTGCCATTATAAGCGCGGCGACAGGGAGGCACGGTGGCGGTGGTTAGCCAATTGTCAGTAATTGTTGTGAGAATGTGCAAACTGGCCGATTTCCGGGGTCGGTTCGGGCCTTGATATTTGCTATCCGTGCAACGGTCTATGTCTAAACTAGGGGTTTTCCCTGGGTGATCCGAAGCCTAGACTTGAATCGTTCGCTTCAGACAGGAATCAACGCCGGGAGCGACGCAAAACCACAAACATCTCGGAGGTAACATCATGAAATCGCTCGTCTATGCAGCAGTCGTCGCTTCGGTCCTTGCCGCTCCGGTCGCATCGTTCGCCCAGTCGAACCAGCCCGTGACGCGCGCCGAAGTCCGTGCGCAACTGGTCCAGCTCGAACAGGCCGGCTACAACCCGGTCGCCAGCGACGCCCAATATCCGCGTGACATCCAGGCCGCCGAAGCGCGTGTCCAGCAATCGCAGCAGACGCTGACGCATGCCGACACCAGCGGCTACGGCGTGCAGCCGGTGGCCGGCGCGCAATCGGGCCGTCGTAACGACACCGCGCCGAACCCGGTCGACAGCGTCTACTTCGGTCATTGAGCGGCAGGGTGACGGCGGGCCGCGCCAGGCGCGGCCGCGCGATTGAGACGTGACGAGGCGGCGCCTCGTCACGCATTGAACAGATCAGGTCTGATGCCCGCGCGAGATCCGCGGGGCAGGGTTCGACCGAACAGGACCTCCGTCGCCGCAACCCGGCGGCTTTGCCCAGACGCTGGAGCGTTTGGGCATTTTTTGCGCCTGTCGGGCCGGGGCTTATTCCGAGTCGATCGGGGTGCCGTGGATGTAGTGCTCGAGCTGCTTGATGGTGTCCTGCTGCTCGGCGATCACGCTCTTGACCAAATCGCCGATCGAGATCACGCCGATCAGCTTGCGGTTCTTGTCGAGTACCGGCAGGTGGCGCATGCGATGCTCGGTCATCAGCGCCATGCACTGGTCGCTGGTTTCCGACGGTTCGACGTAACGCACCTTGACGGTCATGATTTCCTCGATGCGCGTGTCCTTGGACGAGCGCTCGAGCAGCACGACCTTGCGCGCGTAGTCGCGCTCGGTGACGATGCCGACGATGTCCTCGCCTTCCTTCACCACCAGGGCGCCGATGCCCTTGATGGCCATCAGCTTCAAGGCGTCGTAGACGGAATCATTCTTGCCGATCGTGTGCACCGTTTGGCCGGCATCGGGCTTTGATTTGAGAATATTCGCGACGGTTGTGCTCATACGATCTCCGGAAACCGGGCGCAAGCCATGCCCGGGGGAAGCGGCGTGAAAGTGCCCGCGCGGGCGGACACGGTGAAGAACGCATTGCGTAGATTAGCGGTAAACTCCGGCTGCGCGCCACTCAGAACATTCCTTAACTCCGATTTTTCGATGCTTTCCATGTCTTCGCAACCTTCCTCGCCGTCCGCGGACGAGCCTCAAGCCGACGAATGCGTGACCCTCGTCGCGTCGGCCTCGCTCCCGACCCGCTACGGCACCTTCATGTCCCATGCGTTTCGCGTGGCCGGCAGCGAGGCCGAACACCTGGCGCTCGTGGTCGGCGATGTCGCAGGGCAGCAATCGGTGCTCACGCGCCTGCATTCGGAGTGTCTGACGGGCGATGTGTTCGGATCCTACCGCTGCGACTGCGGCGAGCAACTGGACCTCGCTCTGCGGTATATCGCTGCAGAGGGTCGCGGCGTCCTGCTGTATCTGCGTGGTCACGAGGGGCGCGGCATCGGCCTGAGCAACAAGATCCGCGCCTACGCGCTGCAGGAACAGGGGCGCGACACGGTCGAGGCGAATCGTGACCTCGGCCTGCCCGACGACGCACGCGAGTACGATTCGGCGGCCGCGATCCTGCGCATCCTGCAGGTCAACTCGGTGCGGCTGATGAGCAACAATCCGAAGAAGTTCGACACGCTCGTCGCGCACGGCATTCCCGTGTGCGAACGCGTCGCGCTGGCGGTGCCCGTGCGCGACGAGAACGAACGCTACATCCGGACCAAGCAGGTCAAGTTCGGTCATTATGTTTTCGACGAGAACGAGTAAATCGCCGAACCCGCAAGAACGGCCGGTGCTGAAGCAGCCCGGCCGTTTTTTCGTTTACCGCCCGGGTTCGATGTGCGCTGCAGCATATATGTCGCGCGGTGGCGATGCCTGATCCGAGTCGTCATGAACACGATGGGCGCGCTGTCGCGTCGGTGGACGATCGATTGAATGTGCAGGAATCTGTATCGATCAAGGCAGGGAATGCCGGCGAACCGCTGCGCGTCATGCCTTGCTGCTGCGTCCGCGCGCGTCGCGATCAGGTACGCGAGATAGACAAGGGCGTTAGCGTTCTTTCTCCGCCAGCCTCGAACAGGGTGGCGCGTCCCGCGTGTCGTTTGCCCCTTGCGCTCAAGGCAGCCGGGGCGTGCCGACCCACAGCACCACGGCTTCCTGCCGATGCGGATTGGTCCAGCCGCGCGACCAGGCGGATTTGTAGTGGGCGCTGTCACCGGCTTGCAGCAGCACGGTGCCGGAAGCCAGCGCGAGACTCAATTCGCCGGACAGGACGTGCAGGAACTCCTCCCCGGCGCGACCGGGCGTGTCGCCCGGCCCCGGCTGGCCGGGCGGCAGCCTGAGCAGCCGTGCCTCGAGCTCCTGGTGGGGCGAGCCGCGTGTGAGGGCCGCGAAGCGGGTCGCCGAATCGGGCACGGGCTGGAAGCTCAGCTGCTCGCGACGATGGATCTGGTGCTGTTCCTCGGGCGCGTCCAGCAGATAGCTGACCTCCACGCCTAGCGCGCCGGCGATGCTGTTCAGCGAGGCCGCCGAGACGCCCGCCAGGCCGCGCTCGACCTGCGAGAGAAACGGCTTGGACAGATGGGCGCAGGCCGCCAGTCGGTCCAGCGTGTAGTTGAGCCGTTGCCGCAAGGCGCGGATTTTCGTGCCGAGCCGGATGGCCGGCGTGAGCGGGTCGGATGAGACGTTCATGATCGGGGGCGCCAAGGCCGTGCCGGCCCGCAAGCGCAAATCCTCAGGCATGCCAAAGATGTCGGACCTGGCGCCAGATGCGATCGTCGGGTTCGAATTGCTCGCCGGCGGCCGGGACGGACTCCTCGGTATCGGTGTTCGCGGCGCGGATCGAACGGCACGGCAGCGCTCTGGCGGGGCGGGTTGCCTGGCGAGCGCGGGCGGCGCCCGGGCAGGGCGGATGGGCGGCGGAGGGCAGCGGCGTCATGATGGAATGTCCGAGAAAAACACGGTTGGCCGTGAAAGAGGGCAGGCAGGACGATTCTGCGCGGCGGCCCGGCGCGCCGGTAGCCTCAGACGGCGACGGCGCCACGGACTCACGGTCGTTGCATGCGCATCTGTATTCCTGTTTCGATCGCGACAGCGGCAGCCGGCCGGGCGCGAGCCGCCCGGCATCCGCGGGGCACCGCGGCTGTCTCTATCACAACAGGGAGACAGATGCGGCAAGCCCGGCGTTGCGACGGTGCAAATGGCCCGGCCTGAGGCTGGCGCCCGGCAGGGGCGGGGCGCAAAATGACCGGCCCGGCGCCGCGCGACCGGGGCAGGGAGCCGGCGCGGGCGCGCTCGGCGGCAGCGATCAAGGCAATCAGGTGGACCGGTACATGTGGGATCGATCGACTCGCTACGGCGAGCTGGCTTTTCAGTTGCAGGAGGAGATCTGCGCGGGTCCGCTTCGCGCCGGCGACAGGCTGCCCTCGATTCGCGCCCTGTGCGCGCGTTTCCAGGCCAGCAGCGCGACGGTCACGCACGCGCTGTATCTGCTGGAGGATGCCGGCATGATCTCGGTGCGCCCGCGCAGCGGTTTCTACGTGCGCGAGCAGTTCCATGCCGTCGAGCGCCGGCCGCCGGCGCGCGTGCCCGAGCCCTGCCTGCAGCCGGCCCTGCCGGCCCAGCGCGCCCTGCTGCGCTCGCTCGACCGGCTGATCGCGGCGGACCAGCCGATGCTGTTCGCGCGGATCAATCCCGAGCTTTATCCGGCGGTCGCGCTGCAGCGGATCATGACCGAGCAGGCGCGCCGCAACCCGGCCTTCCTGACCGGCTGCACGATCGGGCCGGATTCGCCGCTGCATCGGCAGTTCGCGCGCCGCGGACGGATCATGGGCTGCGACTGGCACGCCGAGGACATCACCATCACGCTGGCCCATCACGAGGTCCACCGGCCCCTGTTCCGCGCGCTGACCCAGCCCGGCCAGACGGTGGCGATCGCCTCGCCGACGTCCATGAGGCTGCTGGAGGAACTGGACGAACTGGGCCTCAAGGTGCTGGAGATTCCCTCGCATCCCGAGCATGGCCTGTCGATCGACACGCTCGAATTCGCCCTGCGGCGCGAGAAGGTGGCCGCCTGCGCGTTCTCCGCCAACTTCCCGCATCCGACCGGCGGCCAGATGAGCGACGCGGGCAAGCGCCGCGTGGTCGAGCTGCTGGCCGAGCACGGCGTGCCGCTGATCGAGGACGACCGCAACGGCGATCTCCATTTCGGCGAGAAGCGCCCCTTGCCCTTCAAGGCCTTCGACCGGACCGGGCTGGTCCATTACTTCTCCGATGTCGGCGGCCTGGTCGGGCACGGCCTGTCGATCGGCTTCGCCGTCACCAGCCTGCGCCACGAGTTCGAGCGGGTCGCCCAGCCGCCCGAGCTGTTCCAGTACACGCTGGCGAGCTTCATGGCCAGCGGCCTGTTCGAGCCGCATCTGCGCCGCCTGCGCCAGGCCCTGGCCAGTTATTCCGGCCAGTACCAGGCGGCGGTGCGCGCGCATTTCCCCCGCGAGGCGCGCAGCTTCGCCGTGTCGGGCGGCCACTGGATGTGGATCGAGCTGCCGCGCGGATTCGATACCACGGCCCTGCTGCGGCGCGCCCTGCAGGACGACATCGCGTTTTCGCCGGGCCAGTTGTTCTGCACCGACGGCAGCCTGAACCACTGCCTGCGGATCAATACCGGCATGCCGGTGACCGAGGTGGTGGAACGCGATATCGCCGCGCTCGGCACGATGATCGCCGAACAGCTCACGCTGATGCGCAGCGCCCCGCGCGAGGCCGACCTGGCCTGACGGCGGCGCGAGCGCCGCCGCTCAATTCGCGCGCAAGGCCCACAGCGCGTCCAGCACGTGCCGGGTGGCGCGCTCGACCGAGTCCGCGCGATGCGCGATCCCCAACTCGCGCCACAGCGCGGGCCGCAGCGGCCGCATCGCCACGCGCGGATCGGGTGCCGGCGCGCCGGCCTCGTGCGGCAGCACGGTGGCACCGTAACCGGCCGCCACCAGGCTCTTGATCGCCTCGTTGTAGTTCAGCTCGATGCGCGGCTGCGGGCGATGCCCGTCCGCCGCGAACCATTCGTAGGTCTGCCGCGCCAGCCGCGTGCTCACGTCGTTGAGGATCAGCGGCCGGGTGGCCAGCCAGGCCGGCGAGACCTGGGCCGGCGCGTTCCAGTGCTCCGGCAGGAAGGCCAGCATCGGGTCGCGTCGCCACGGCTCGATCGCCAGCCCCGCCACGGCCGCTTGCGGCAGCGCCACCAGGCCGACGTCGAGCGAGCCCGCCGAGAGTTGCGCGAGGGTGTCGCGCGAGGTCAGCACGGCGATCTGCACGTCGATGTCGGGATGCAGCTCGCGCAGGCGCGCCAGCACCTGCGGCAGCAGATGCGCGAAGGCACCGGTCGAAGCGCCCAGCCGCACCCGCCCGGCTAGCCCCTGCACCTGCCGCTCGACGTCGTCGAGGGTGGCCTCCATCTCGGCCAGCAGCCGCCGCGCGCGCTCGATCAGCAGCTCGCCGATCGCCGAGGGGCGGATCCTGCCGCGCGTGCGCGACAGCAAGGGCGCGCCGATCCGGGCCTCGAGCTCGGCGACGTGCAGGCTCACGGTGGGCGGGGCCAGGTGCAGCGATTGTGCGGCTGCGGCGAACGAACCCTGGTCCGCGATGGCGATTAGGGTGCGCAGGCGGTCGAGACTGATTTCTCGCATCGGGGAAATTCCAACATTCAGAAAATATGAATTTCGTGTTGATGAAATTCAACTTTTCCAAGTTTAGCGCGCGGCGCAAGATCCGGGCATGGCGTCCAGACGCGACGCCGCGAGAATCAGGAAACCCAGCACATGAGCGCACCCATCGTATTCATCGACGGCGACCAGGGCACCACCGGCCTGCAAATCCACCAACGGCTGCAAGGGCGGACCGACCTGCGGCTCGCCACCTTGCCGGCGCACGAGCGCAAGGATCCGGCGCGCCGCGCCGAGGCCATCAATGCCTGCGATATCGCGATCCTGTGCCTGCCGGACGCCGCCGCGCGCGAGGCGGCCGGCTTCGTGCGCAATCCGGCGGTGCGCGTGATCGACGCCAGCTCGGCGCATCGCAGCGACCCGGACTGGGTTTACGGCTTTCCGGAAATGACGGCCGGGCAGGCGGGGCGGATCGCCGGCGCGCGGCGCGTGACCAATCCGGGCTGCTATCCGACCGGTGCGATCGGGCTGCTGCGGCCCTTGATCGAGCAGGGCCTGCTGCCGGCCGACTATCCGGTCGCGATCCATGCCGTGTCGGGTTATTCGGGCGGCGGCCGGGCGGCCGTCGACGCCTACGAGGCCGAGGACGGCGAGGCGCCGGCGCTGCGCGTCTACGGGCTGGGGCTCGCGCACAAGCACCCGCCCGAGATCCGCCTGCATGCGGGCCTGGCGCACCGGCCGCTGTTCGTGCCGGCCTATGGCGCCTACCGGCAGGGCATCGTGCTGACCATCCCGCTGGCGCTGCGGCTGCTGCCGGCCGGCGTCGACGGCGCGCGCCTGCATGCGGGGCTGGCGCGTCACTACGAGGGCGCGCGCCATGCCCGCGTGCTGCCCTTGGCGGCGGCGCGCGAGCTGGGCCAGCTCGATCCGCAAGCGCTCAACGGCAGCAACGACATCGAGTTCGGCGTGTTCGTCAACGACGAACACGGCCACGTGCTGCTGAGTGCGGTATTCGACAACCTCGGCAAGGGCGCCTCGGGTGCCGCGGTGCAGAACCTCGACCTGATGCTCGCGGCGCTGCGCTGAAGGGACCGGCGCCGGCAGGGGCGGCACCGGACAGGCGGGAACGGTTGGTGCGGCGCGGGTGGTGCCGACGGCTCGCCGCGTCAGGCGGCTTCGGCGGGCTCGGCGTGGCAGAGGGCGGGATCGAGGTCGAGCGCGGCCAGCGTCTGCGCGTCGATGTCGATCCAGCAGGCCACCACCATGCGGCCGTCGATCGAGACCGGCGGCCCGGCCCGGTGGGCATGCACGCCGATCCGGCGGAACAGCCGCTCGATACTGCAGAAGGTCACGCCGATCAGTTGCCGGGCGCCGCGGCGGGCCGCGCATTCGACCGCCGCGGCCAGCATCGGCCGCACCGACCAGGCCAGGCTGCCGGCGTCGGCGCCGTCCTCGGGGGTGGCCGCGAAACGCGACAATTCCCACACTTCGGGAGAGCGGGGCGCCGCGATGTCGGCCGACAGCAGGTGCGGGAACACCTCGTGCAGCAGGTACGGTCGCGTGGTCGGCAATAGTCGCGCGCAGCCGCAGATTTCTCCGCTCGCATCGCGCCCGACGACATAGACGGTGTCGTCGCGATCGAACTGATCACGCTCGTATTTATCGTCTTCAGACGGCAACTGCCAGCCGAGCTGCTCGACGAAAACGCGATAGCGGTACGACCCCAGATCGGCGGCGAGCTGGGGGGAAAGGCGGCCGGCCTCGTGAACGTAAGTCTGCATGGTGTCCTCGTAGTTATTCCGTTTGGAATGGGCGCATTACAACGTGCGCCCCGAGGACAAGTAACTGTTATTCCTGACAGGAGGTTGGGCCACTTTCCAGGCAATCTTGACAGGTCGAAATTGGCGCGCAAAGGTTTGCGCGCCATCTGTGGTTCAATTTCGAGATTGCGTTGCTGGCCGGGTCGGGCCGACAATGCGAGGGCATTCGTTTGAAATGCGAAGCGGGCCGCGGGTTTCAGTGCGACCAGTGGGTGGCGCCGCGGACTGGCCGGGTGGGCGGCCCGCCGGTGAGGGCCTGGTTGACTGCCATCGCCCAGTCGAGCGAGGCGAGCCGGCAGCCCAGGGCGCTGGCGGTGGCATGCATGCCGATGTCGGTGCCGAAGCGGTCGACGCCCATCAGGTTGCTGCGCACGTCGTCCCAGGCGATCACCAGGCGGCCGGAGCCGGGATCGACATACCAGTCCCAGCCGACCGTCAGGTGTGCGAAACCTGGCGAGGACGGACGCTGCCACTCGGTGTAGCCGGCCGCGTCGAAGACGAGGCCGTCGGCGCGCAGTTCGTCGGCGAGCCCGGGGTCGAGCCCCGAGGCGATGTGCACGAGTTCGAGCCCCGCGAAGGCATGCAGCGGGAGGCGGACGTAACCGTCCTTGGACGGCGCGCAGTAAGGATGAAGCAGGGGCAGTGTCATGCGCGGCAATGTAGCAAGCCCGTGACCGTGATGTAACCTAGCAAGAATGACAGCGTGGAAGCTGTTGGAGAGATGATGGAACTACGCTGGCAGGATGCCTACCACCAGTTCAACGCGGCTGCGAACGAGCAACAGCTCTTTCAGCAGATCTCGGCCTATTCGAAGCGGCTCGGTTTCGAGTACTGCTGCTACGGCATTCGCGTGCCGCAGCCGGGCACGCAGCCGGTGGTCGAGATCTTCGACACCTACCCGGCCGGCTGGATGGCCCATTACCAGGCGCGCAACTACATCGAGGTCGATCCGACCGTGCGCGACGGCGCGATGAGCCCGAACATGATCATCTGGCCGGATGTCGATACGGCGGAGGATCCGTCGCTATGGCGCGACGCGCGCGACTTCGGCATGTCGGTCGGCGTGGCGCAATCGGCCTGGGCCGCGCGCGGCGTGTTCGGACTGCTGACCATCGCGCGCCGCTCCGACCGCCTCACGCCCGCCGAGATCAACAGCCTCACGCTGCAGGCCAACTGGTTGGCGAATCTCTCGCATTCGCTGATGGGCAAGTTCCTGGTGCCCAAGCTCTCGCCGGCGGCCAGCGTGACGCTCACCAAGCGCGAACGCGAGGTGCTGAGCTGGACCAGCGAGGGCCGCACCGCCAGCGAGATCGGCGAGCAGCTCAACATCTCCGAGCGCACCGTCACCTTCCACATCAACAACATCCTCGCCAAGCTCGGCGCGACCAACAAGGTGCAGGCCGTCGTCAAGGCGATCGGCATGGGCCTGATCGAGACGCCCTGAGGACCTGATGCCCTGATCCGGCAGGCGCGGCGCCCGGAGCGCGCGCAAGCCCTCAGGCCATTGCCGACGCGCCGGCCCGGATTCGTTCCGGCCGGCGCGTCGTCCATTGGGGGCCCGCATCGCGCGCCCCTGTCACTCCATCATCGGCTCGGCTTCCCTGGCGGTCCAGCTCACGCTCGAGATGCTCTTCTCCATGCTCATGCGGCTCGCGATCTGCTCGAGCTTGGCCTGGTCCTTGGGATGCAGCTTCAGCGTGGCGGTCACCTTGATGCGCTCGACCGCGCCTTCCTGTTCCACGTCCTCGCTGGTCAGGCTCTGGAACGACAGCGGTTTCGCGTACATCGAGTTCGACAGCAGGGTACGCACGTGGATCTCGTCGGCGGCCAGGCAGATCACGGTGATCTGGTATTCGCGCACCAGGTCGGCGTTCGACACCGGGGTGGCGTTGATCGCGTGGCTGAGCGAGCGCAGCACGGTATTGACCAGCAGCACCACTACCGTGCCGGCCAGCGCGGGCAGGTAGTGGCCGCTGCCCGAGAGCACGCCGACGGCGGCCGAGCACCAGAGCGTGGCGGCGGTATTGATGCCCTGGATCGCGCCTTTCTCGCGCATGATCACGCCGCCGCCGAGGAAGCCGACGCCCGACACCACGTAGGCGGCGATCTGGGTGACGCCGGCCACGCCGTTGCCGGTCAGCACGCCGAGCGTGACGAACAGGCAGGCGCCGCAGGTCACCAGGGTGATGGTGCGCAGGCCGGCGGTGCGCTGGCGCAACTGGCGCTCGATGCCGATCGCGACGCCGCAACTGAAGGCGGTGAGAAGACGGAGGATGAATTCGACGGTCATATGGCTTGCCTGGCATGGGGCGCCGTGCGGCATGGCGTCGAGCCCGGCCGCGCGCAAGGCGCAGCCCGACACGATAGCCTGCGACGGCAACCGGAATGTGAAACGGGGATGACACGCGCCGCGCGACCGACGCGGCGGCAGCCAGGCAGGCTGCGGACGTTCAGGCGCGGGGCTGTGCGATGCGTTCGCGACAACTGTCCACGGAGGTTCCTTCTGGAAGCGGATGGCGGCGATTCTAGCAGGCCGCGCGGCGTGCCGGGCGGGCGGCGCGAGCCGATGCAAGGCGCTGTGGTTTGCGCGCATCGTTGCATGCGCAACGGGCGAACCGCGCGCCGCCATGGCGAAGCGGGCCCGGCACGGCCGGCGCGGGCGCTTCTACAATACGCGGCTTTCGATCCTTTACTTCCCGGGACTCGCCATGATCCGACGCTATCCGGCAGCGCTGCTGCTCGCCTCCACCCTGTTGTGCGCCGGCGCGCATGCCCAGACGCTGCACCCGCTCAAGCTGTCGAAGGCCGAACTCGCCGGCCCGGTGTTCCAGCGGCCCGGCGTGGTGAAGGAGAGCAAGGACGGCAACCACACCAGCGACTTCACCAGCTATACCTCGCCGGACAAGGTGTTCCAGACCGGCGTCTACCAGTCCGGGCCGGTGCGCGAGGAGATTCGCGAGGCGCCGGGCACGCCGTACACGGAGTTTCTCTACTTCCTGTCGGGCAGCGTGAAGCTGACCTCGTCCGACGGCACGGTGATGCAGGTGCATGCGGGCGAGGCGGTGACGCTGCCCAAGGGATGGACCGGCGTGTACGAGTCGAGCGGCTATACGAAGCTCTATGCCTTGTACGACCCCAGCGCGGCCGCGCCGGCGAAGCCGGTGCAATGAGCGCTGCAATGAACCACGATCGGGAGTGAAGACGGCCGGCTGGCGGGCTGCCTTCGGCGGCCCGGGCGGTTGGGAGGAGAGCGGGGCGAGGCGGCGCGGGCCGTGCCCCCCGAATTCAGTGCGTGGCCGGCGTGCCGGCTCGCGCGTCCTTGCGCAGGCGCGCGCCGATCATCATGCGGGCCTGCACCACGTTGCTCGCCACGCTGCCGGCCGAGATGCCGAGGATCTGCGCGGCTTCCTCGTAGGAGAAGCCCTCGATCGCCACCAGCACCATGGAGATGCGCGGCGTGTCGGCCAGGTGCGAGACCGCGTCGATCACCTCGTCGTGGCTCGGCGCGCCGGCGCGGGCCTGCATGGCCGCGGCGTCCGGCATGTCGTCCAGACCCGTGGCGTCGGGCTGCTCGCCGGCCGCGCCGTCGTAGCGCATGTCGTCGAGCCAGACGTGATAGATCACCGAATACATCCAGCCCGGCACCGACAAGGTCGGGCCCGGCCCCTGGGCCAGCCCGAACACCCGCAGGCAGGCGCGCCGCAGCAGCACCTCGGCATCGCGCGGGTTGCCCGCCACGCGCAGCGCAAAGATCCAGAGCCGCGGCAAGAGATCCCGCAGTGCATGTGAAAGTTGTTCACGGCTCATCAGTCGTTCCGTTTTCCGCGCATGATTCATCAATACCGGACCGCACCGGCGTGCCTCGCGCCAATCGGTGAGAAGGCGCGCGAATTCATCGCCGGCATCGGCAATTGCTTTGGATGACTACGTTTCAGTGATTGACGTACCGATCGACGATGATCGGGCATGGTGTCTGGCCTGGCCGGTGTGGTGCGCCAGGAATGCTCGCCGGGCGGGAATGCTTGCCGGATCGATGCGGCGCATGGACAAGCGCGCCGGACATGTGGCCGAATCCGACGCAGCGGATTGCGCGGTGCCGACGGAACGGATGGCTCGGCACGGCGGTCGGGCAGCGTGGATCTCACGCCAGGCCCCGCGAAACATGTGATGGACATTGTGTCCAAGCGCAGATTTGCTGTCAATAACGAAACAGGCGGGGCATCCGCTAAACAGCGGGGATTGTGTTGCCAGTTGTATCCAAGTCTCGCGAACGCTCGTTCGTGACGGCCGGCGCCTCGCAATGGAATATTCGACGCGCCCGGACGTTCTGCGAAGCAGGGCACGCATCGATCATGAGCCGCGCGCCGCCCACATCGCATCGTGCCAGGAGACTCAGCATGGAAACCCGTTCCCCTTCCACCGTCGCCCCGACCTGCCGCGTGGTCCGGCCCGGCGATCGTCACGCCGGCAAGCAGGCGCTGCTCTACGAGGTCGGCGTGTCGGCCGCCACCTGCGGCGCGCAAGGCATCCACCTGCAACTGGCGACGATTCCGCCGCGCGCCAGCGCCGTGGCCCACAAGCACGCGACCCACGAGACCGCCATCTACATCCTCAGCGGCAGCTCGGGCATGTGGTACGGCGAGGGCCTGGCGCAGCACCTGGTGGTGAATGCCGGCGAGTTTCTCTACATTCCCGCGGACACGCCGCATCTGCCCTACAACGCGAGCGAGAGCGAGAACTGCGTGGCCGTGATCGCGCGCACCGATCCGAACGAGCAGGAGAGCGTGACGCTGCTGCCGCAACTCGACACGGTGCGCCCCGGCTCGCCGGTGGACTGGCCGCACGACTGATCCGGCGCGCGCGACGGCGGTGCGATGGAGGCGATGCGTCGTGCGCATCGCTTCGCATGGCTGGACATCGCTTCGCGCGAGACGCCTCGCGTCAGGCCGGCTGGCAGGCCTTCAGCTCCCGGTCGAGCAGCTCGAGCACGGCCGCCTCGTTCGAATGGATGAAGAAGTGATCGCCCTCGAACAGATGCCGGCGGCAGGGCAGGCGCGTCTCGCGCTGCCATTCGCCCAGGTGCTCGTGCTCGATCTCGGCATCGCCGCGCCCGTTGAGCACGACGATCGGGAGCTCCAGCGGCGGGCCTGGCTCGTAGCGGTAATGCGCGGCCATCGCGAAGTCGGCGCGGATGGTGGGCGCCATCAGCTCCATCAGTTCGCGGTGCGCCAGCAGCTCGGGCGGCGCGCCGTTGTAGCGGGCCAGCGCGGCCACCAGCGCATCGCCGTGCAGCTCGTGGATGTCGCCGCCGCGGTTGCCGAACTGCGGTGCGTCGCAGCCAGATGCGATCAGCGCGAGCGGCACCGGCTTGCCGTGCCGGCTCGCGTGGCGCGCCAATTCGAAGGCCAGCAGCGCGCCGAGGCTGTGGCCGAAGAACACGAAGGGCAGCGGATCGTCGAACGGAAACACCTCGGCGATGCGCGCCACCGCCGTCGGCACGTCGGTCAGCAGCGGCTCGCGCAGCCGCGCGCCGCGCCCCGGCAACTGCACGCCGACCACCTCGACGGCGGCATCGAGCCGGCCCTGCCAGGGCATGTAGCTGCCGGCGTTGCCGCCGGCGTGGCTGAAGCAGAACATCCGCAGGCGGACCGGGCCGCGCGGGCGCGACAGGAACCAGGAGGATTTCGACATGGAATCTGGGGACCTTGGAAGACAAGCGCAGCCGCCATTCTAAGGCGAGGGGGCCGGAACGAAATGACGGCACAATACGCGCATCCTCACCGCGCGAACCGGCCATGCTGCTCAAGACCCTCCTGCGACGCCTCGACCTGACCACCCTGCAGCTGTTCCTCGCGGTCCACGAGGAAGGCACGCTCACGCGCGCGGCCGAGCGCGAGGCGATCGCGGTATCGGCGGCCAGCAAGCGCCTGCTGGAACTCGAGCAGGTGGTGGGCGCCGCGCTGTTCCAGCGCAATGCGCGCGGCATGACGCTGACGCCGGCCGGCGAGACCCTGCTGCACCACGCGCGGCGCGTGATGCGCGACATCGAGAACATCGGCGCCGAGCTGGCCGGCTACGCCAGCGGCGTGCGAGGTTACGTGCGCATGTCCTCGAACCTGTCGGGCATCGTCGAATTCCTGCCCGAGGACCTGCGCGCCTTCCAGGCCGAGCACGAGCGCGTCAAGCTCGACCTCGAGGAGCGTCCCAGCGGCGGCGTGGTGGAGGCCGTCGACGACAGCCTGGTCGATATCGGCATCTGCTCGGAAGACGCGGACACGCGCGAGCTGCATGTCGAGCACTATCGCCACGACACGCTGGTGATCGTCGCGCGCCACGATCATCCGCTGGCCGCCTATCCGAACCTGCCGTTCGCCGCCACGCTCGACAGCGACCATGTCGGGCTGCACGTCTCCAGCTCGATCAACGTGCGCACGCACCTGGCCGCGCGTCATGCCGGCCGGCCGCTGCGCCTGCGCATCCACGTGCCCGGCTTCGACGCCGTGTGCCGGATGGTGCAGGCCGGCATGGGCGTGGGCGTGCTGCCGAGGAAGGTCTACGAGCTGATGGGGCGCCCGCTGGGGCTGGCCTCGATCGCGCTCGACGACGACTGGGCCGCGCGCCGGCTGGTGCTGGTGGTGCGCGAGGTGGCGGCGCTCTCGCCGGTCAGCCGGCTGCTGTTCGAGCACCTGCGCACCGTCGAGGCGCGCGACGGCGGGGCGCTGGCCGACAACTGATCCGCGGCCCGCGACGGGCAGCTGCAACCCAAAAAGAAAGGGAATCGAAAGCATTTTCGCGATTCGCGAACGCTGCTTGGCGAATCACGGTTGGACCTTCGCCACCCGGCAACCCTAGGCTGTGCTCCATAGGCATTCAACCCGGAGACAGCAAGATGAGTGGCCCGCTCCAAGGGATCCGCGTGATCGAAATCGGCACGCTGATCGCCGCGCCCTTCGCCGCCCGCCTGATGGCGGAGTTCGGCGCCGAAGTGATCAAGATCGAAGCGCCCGAGACGGGCGACCCGCTTCGCAAATGGCGCAAGCTGCACGAGGGCACCTCGCTCTGGTGGTACCTGCAGTCGCGCAACAAGAAATCCGTCTGCGTCAACCTGAAGTCGCCCGAGGGCGTCGAGATCGTGCGCAAGCTCGCCTCGGAAGCCGACGTGGTGATCGAGAACCTGCGCCCCGGCGCGCTGGAGAAGCTCGGCCTCGGCTGGGACGCGCTGCACGCGCTCAACCCGAAGCTGACCATGGTCCGCATCTCGGGCTACGGCCAGACCGGCCCCTATCGCGATCGCCCCGGCTTCGGCGCGATCGGCGAGGCGATGGGCGGGATCCGCTACACCACCGGCGAGATCGACGGCGCCCCGGCGCGCGTCGGCGTGAGCCTGGGCGATTCGCTGGCCTCGCTGCACGGCGTGATCGGCGCGCTGATGTCGCTGCTGCGCGTGAAGACCGGGCAGGGCGAGGGGCAGGTGGTCGACGTCTCGCTGGTCGAGAGCGTGTTCAACCTGATGGAAAGCCTGGTGCCCGAGTACGACCTGCTCGGCCATGTGCGCGAGCGCAGCGGCGGCGCCCTGCCCGGCATCGCGCCCTCGAACACCTATCGCACCGAGGACGGTGCCTTCGTGGTGATCGCCGGCAACAGCGACCCGATCTTCCGGCGCCTGATGCAGGTGATCGGCCGCCCGGAGCTGGCCGAGGATCCCGCGCTCGCCTACAACGACGGGCGCGTCAAGCAGAACGCGATGCTCGATGCCGCGATCGGCGCCTGGACCTCGCATCATTCGATCGACGAGGTGCTGGCCGCGCTCGAGCGCGCCGAGGTGCCGGCCGGCCGGATCTACTCGGTGGCCGACATCGTCAGCGATCCTCATTACCAGGCGCGCGAGATGCTGATCCCGGCCACCTTGCCGGGCGGCGCCGCCGTCACCATGCCCGGCATCGTGCCCAAGCTGTCGGACACGCCCGGCACGGTGAACTGGCAGGGCCCGGCGCTCGGCGAGCACACCGCCGACGTGCTGGCGGGCCTGGGCTTCGGCGAGGACGAGATCGCGCGGCTGCGCGAGCAGGGGGCGGTGCAATGAGCGCGAATCTCAATCCGAACCTCAACCCGAACCTCAACGCCCAGGACCTGCATCCGGTCAGCCTGCGCATGGCGGCCGATACCCTGGTGGTGCAGGAAGTGTCGCCGCGCGACGGCCTGCAGATCGAGCCGAAATGGGTCGAGACGGCCGACAAGATCGCGCTGATCGATTCCCTCTCGCAGCTCGGCTTCACGCGCATCGAGGCCGGCTCCTTCGTTTCGCCCAAGGCGATTCCGGCGCTGCGCGACGGCGACGAGGTGTTTCGCGGCATCCGCCGCGCGCCCGGCGTGACCTACGTGGCGCTGATCCCGAACGCGAAGGGTGCCGAGCGCGCGCTGGCCGCGCGCGCCGACGAGCTGAACCTGGTGATGTCGGCCAGCCAGACCCACAACCGCGCCAACATGCGCATGAGCTGCGAGAACTCGCTGGCCGGCTTCGGCGACATCGTCGGCCTGGTGCACGGCGCGCGCGTCTCGCTCAACGGCACGGTGGCGACCGCCTTCGGCTGCCCCTTCGAGGGGCGCATCGACGAGAACCGCGTGCTGCACCTGGTCGACGCCTATCGCGAGCTGGGGATCGGCGGCATCACGCTGGCCGATACCACCGGCATGGCCAACCCGCGGCAGGTCACGCGGCTGGTGGCGCGGGTGCTGGACCTGGTGCCGGCCTCGGCGCTGACCCTGCATTTCCACGACACGCGCGGGCTCGGCCTGGCCAACGTGCTGGCCGCCTACGAGGCCGGCGCGCGCCGCTTCGACGCCTCGCTGGGCGGCCTCGGCGGCTGCCCGTTCGCGCCCGGCGCGTCCGGCAACATCTGCACCGAGGATCTCGTGAACCTGTGCGACGAGATGGAGATCCCCAACACCATCGACCTGGCGCGGCTGCTGCCGCTGTCGCGCACGCTGCCGGCCCTGGTCGGCCACGAGGTGCCGGGGCAGGTGGCGAAGGCGGGCCGCAACACCGACCTGCATCCGGCGCCGGCCTACGTGGCGGAAATCGCCTGAGGGCTGGCGGCGGCGCCAGCTGGCCGATCGTTTCAGATGAGCTGAAGTCCCGACGTTTCACCGTATCAACGAGCTACGGCATCCCAATCAATTCGACCGGACGGCCCTCCGCCAGTCCGGCCTGGAGACAAACATGGCAAGCAGCAGCGCAATCGCATCGGACGGCCGCGAGGCCGGCAGCGAAACCGGCATCGCGGTGATCCGCAAGGTAGCCTGGCGGCTCATGCCGCTGATCATGATCTGCTACCTGTTCGCGTTCTTCGACCGCATCAACATCAGCTTCGCGAAGTTCCAGCTGCAGGGCGACCTGGGCCTGTCCGACACCGCCTACGGGCTCGGCGCGAGCCTGTTCGTGATCGGCTACGTGCTGTTCGAGGTGCCGAGCAACATGCTGCTCTATCGCGTCGGCGCGCGGCGCTGGATCGCGCGGATCATGATCTCCTGGGGCATCGCCACTACGGCGATGGTGTTCGTCCATACCGAATGGCAGTTCTACGGGCTGCGCTTCGTGATCGGCGCGATGGAGGCCGGCTTCGCGCCGGGCGTGCTCTATTACCTGACGCTGTGGTTCCCGCCCAGCCATCGCGGCCGCATCACCTCGCTGCTGTTCCTGGCCTCGGCCTTCTCGGGCCTGGTGGGCGCGCCGGCCGCCGGGCTCGTGCTCGGCCACCTGAACGGCGCGCTGGGCATGCCGGGCTGGCACTGGCTGTTCCTGCTCGGCGGCGTGCCCTGCGTGCTGCTCGGCGTGCTGGTGATGGTCCAGCTCAAGGACCGCATCGAGGACGCGTCCTGGCTGTCGGGCAACGAGAAGGCCTGGCTCGCCGGGCAGATCGCGCAGCAGGGCCGCCATCCGCAGGGCGGCCATTCGCTGCTCGGCGCGCTCAGGACGCCCGGTTTCCTGATGCTGGGCCTGGTCTACTTCCTGATCCAGATCGCCTCCTACGGGCTCAACTTCTGGGCGCCGCACCTGATCCGCACCGCCGGCACGCAAAATCCCACCCTGATCGGCCTGCTGACCTCGGTGCCCTATATCGCCGGCGCGATCGCGATGGTGACGGTGGGGCGCCTGTCGGATGCGAGCGGCGAGCGGCGCAAGTACGTGGTGGCCTTGCTGTTGATGGCGAGCGTCGGCTTCTTCGCGGCCGGCTACTTCGACCGCCAGACCACCTTGCTGCTGGTCGCGCTGGCGGTGATCGGCGCCGGCGTGGTGGCCTCGATCCCGGCCTTCTGGGCGCTGCCGCCCAAGCTCGTGACCGGCGCCGGCGCGGCCGGCGGCATCGCGGTGATCAACACGCTCGGGCAACTGGGCGGGATCGTCAGCCCGGTGATGGTCGGCCGGGTGCGCGACCTGACCGGCTCGACCACCCCGGCGCTCTACGTGATCGCGCTGCTGAGCCTGGTCTGCGCGCTGCTGGTGGCCTATGCGCTGCCGGCCTCGCTGCGCGAGCGGGATGCGCGCATCGAACGCTGAGGCGTCATCGATCGACCGTGATCGATCGTGCTCGAAAAAATGCCGCCCCCGAAGGGGCGGCATTTTTGCATGTGGAGCCGGCGACTCATTGCACGGGGCGGCCGGCCACCAACTTGACGCGCGTGATTTCCGAAGGCGCGCCGAAGCGCTTGGGCGGGCCCCAGTAGCCGGTACCGCGGCTGGTATAGACCCACAGTCCGTTCAGGCGCGCCAGCCCCGAGACGAAGGGCTGCTGCAGCGGCACGAAGAAATTCCAGGGGAAGAACTGCCCGCCGTGGGTGTGGCCCGAGAGCTGCAGCGTGAAGCCGGCATCGGCCGCCGCGTTGGCGCTGCGCGGCTGGTGCGCGAGCAGCACGCGCAGCCGCACGTCGGCGGGCGCGCCCGCCAGCGCCGCGCTCGGGTCGCTGCGATGGGCGGGATCGAAGCTGCCGGCGGAGTAGTCGGTCACGCCGGCCAGCACCAGGCGCCCGTCGCCGTGCTCGATGGTGCGATGCTCGTTCATCAGCACGTCCAGGCCGATGCGGCGGAATTCGGCCACCCAGGCATCCGCGCCCGAGTAGTACTCGTGGTTGCCGGTCACCACGAAGGCGCCGTGCCGCGCGCGCAGCGCGCCCAGCGGCGCGGCGTGGCCCGCCAGGCGCGCCACGCTGCCGTCCACCACGTCGCCGGTGACGGCGATCAGGTCCGGCTGCAGCCGGTTCACCGCGTTGACGATCGCCTCGACGTAGCCGCGCTTGATGGTCGGCCCGACGTGGATGTCGCTGATCTGCACGATCGTGAAGCCGTCCAGCGAGGCCGGCAGGTCGTCGATCGGCACCTCGACCTCGACCACGCGCGCGAGGCGCCGCGCGTTGAAGAAGCCGATCGCGCTGGCCGCGAAGGCCAGCAGCGGCACGGCGTCGGCGCTGAGGGCGCGCCAGTGCGCGAGCGAGACGGTATGTGGCGCCAGCGCGTCGAGCGTCAGCAGCGAGGCGAGCAGCAGGTCGCGCGCCAGCGTGAGCACCAGCAGCGAGGAGAAGAATCCCATCTCGAGCAGGCCGATCCAGGCCACGCGGTCGCCGAGCGGCTGCCGCTCGAAGGTGCGCGAGAGCATGCCGAGGGGGATCACGAGGCAGGAGGCGACCAGCCAGAGCACGGCGGGAATGCGCGCGGCGCTCGAACTGAAATCGGGAATCAGGCGGAAGCCGACATAGACGTGGAACAGCACGCCGAAAGTAATCAGCCGCAGCAGGAAGGCGGAGATGCGTCGCATGGTGGCAGCAGCGGAAGTGAGGCGGGGAACGGGGCGGCACCGCAGGGAGCGTCGGCGCCGGGGGCGAAGCGCAACAGCGGGCGTCCCGCGCGAGGGCGGGGCGCCTGGGTTGACGAGCCGGTCGAGCGGGGCAGGCGGCGTGGCTCGGGCTGGCGAGGGCGCGTGGCGCATGTGCGGGCGAGGGCGAGGGCGGCCGCCAGGCGGCGCGTCGATGCCCGCGCCCGGCGTCGTGCCAGCGCTTGCGCCGCGGATTCCGAAGCCGGTTCCGCGGCGGCCGATGCCGAATCTCGTGCCGCTCGTCATGGTGTGCCGCCTGCCGTCGCCTGCCGGCGGCGGCGCGCGCTTACTCGATCCGCGCGGCTTCGTCGAAGGCGAAACGCGGGCTGCGCGGGAACAGGCCCTTCTCGTCGCCGTAGCCGAGGTTGACCAGGAAGTTGGCCTTGATCCGCGTGCCGGCGAAGAAGGCTTCCTCGACCTTGGCGGCATCGAAGCCCGACATCGCGCCGGTGTCGAGGCCCAAGGCGCGCGCGGCGAGGATCAGGTAGGCGCCCTGCAGCGAGGAATTGCGGAACGCGGTGGCCTCGATCAGCGCCTCGTTGCCGGCGAACCAGCTGCGCGCGTCGGCGTGCGGGAACAGCTTGGGCAACTGCTCGTGGAAGTCCATGTCCATGCCGACGATCACCGTGACCGGCGCGCTCATGGTCTTGTCGATATTGCCCTCGGCGAGCGCGGGCTTGAGCTTGGCCTTCGCTTCCGGCGACTTCACGAACACGAAGCGCGCCGGGCTGGAGTTGGCCGAGGTGGGGGCCCACAGCGTCAGCTCGACGAGCTGCCTGAGCAGGGCGTCGTCGACCGGCTTCGGCAGCCAGGCGTTGTGGGTGCGGGCGGTGCGGAACAACTGGTCGAATGCGGAATCGGAAAGCATCATCGATCGATCTTGAAAGGGATGGGCTCGATGCCCGGTTGACGGGATGCCGGGGCCGCGCGGCGGCTTGCGGCCCGGGCGCCATCCCGCGATGATAGCCGGATGCGAGGATTCTTACCGATGGACGATCTGTTCGACACGCCGCCCGAGCCCGAACTCGACTGGTATCCCGACTGGCTGCCGCGCGAGCGCGCCGACGCGTTCTTCGCGCGCCTGCTCGCCGAGGTGGACTGGCGGCAGCAGTCGATCCGCACGCCGCGCGGGCCGGTGCCGATGCCGCGGCTCACCGCCTGGCAGGGCGAGCCGGAGGCGGTCTATGTGTATTCCGGCATCCGCAACCTGCCGGCGCCGTGGACCGAGGCGGTGGCCGAGCTGCGCCGGCTCGCCGAGGCCACCTGCGGGGCACGCTTCAACAGCGTGCTGCTGAACCGCTACCGCTCGGGCAGCGACAGCATGAGCTGGCACAGCGACAACGAACCCGAGCTCGGCGAGGCGCCCGTGATCGCCTCGCTGAGCCTGGGCGCCACGCGCGTGTTCGACCTGCGCCACGACGCCAGCCGCGCGCTGCGCGCCTACCGGCTCACGCACGGCAGCCTGCTGGTGATGCGCGGCGCCACCCAGCGCGACTGGCGCCACCGCGTCGCCAAGGCGCCGGCGGTGCAGGGCGAGCGCCTCAATCTCACCTTCCGCCTGGTCGGGCCGCGCCGCGCGCTTGCGGCTAGCTGACGGCGCCGTCAGGGAAACGTCAGTCGCGCGACCCGCGCCGGCCGGTATGGTGGCCCGATCCGGCCCGAAGGCCCGGCCGGGAACGGCCAGCGGCCGGCCCGCCGATGGCCGAACGCGCAAGGATGCGCGCAACGCGCGAGAATGCAGGCTGCGCCGCTGCGGCGATAACGAAACCGGCGCGCGAGCGCCACCGAATCACCACCCGAGGATTTCATGAAGACACGGATCAGCATCGCCCTGGCCATCGCCGGCCTGACGATCGCCCTGACGAGCCGGGCGGACGACCCGCCCCCGCCGACCCTGGACGCCGCGCAGGTCGCGCGGGTGCAGGCCGCGCCCGCGATCGTCGAGGGTGCGAGCGGGGCCAAGGTCAAGTCGACGCTGTACGTGTTCATGGATCCGAACTGCATCTACTGCCACCTGATGTGGCGCGCGCTGCGGCCCTACGAGGCGGCCGGGCTGCAGGTCCACTGGATTCCGCTGGCCTTCCTGAAGCCCGATTCGGCCGGCAAGGCCGCCGCGCTGCTCAAGGCGCCGGACGGCCCGGCCCTGCTCAACACGCTCGAGACCAAGTATTCGGAGAAGGACGAATCGGGCGGCATCGCGCCGCTGATGGTGGTCCCGGCCGACGCCAAGGCCAAGCTCGACGCCAACGCGGCGATGTTCCAGCAACTCGGCTTCACCGGCACGCCCACCGTGGTGTTCCGCACCAAGGAAGGCAAGTGGCTGGGCCTGAACGGGCTGCCGCGCCTGAGCGCGCTGCCCGGCATCCTCAACATGGCCGAGCAGCCGATCACCGATCCGGAACTGCAGCGTTATCGCTGACAGGCGGCTGTCCCGGGGCAGGCCCGCCCGCCAGGCGGGCCGTATCGGCGCGCGTTCGAGGCATAATTCGGGAAATCGTTTCCGCCTTCCCTGAATCCTTTCGTCTGCGTTGTCGACAATGGCCAAATCCACGACCGATCCGGCATCCCCAGCGAGCGCGCCTGCCGAGGCGCCCGGCGACGACGACGCGGGCAACCCGTCGTCCTACCTGGTGCCCGGGCTCGAACGCGGGCTGCGCATCCTCGCCGAGTTCTCGGCGCGCGAGCCGGTGCTCGGCGCGCCCGAGCTGTCGAAGCGGATCGGCATTCCGCGCACCACCACCTTCCGGCTGCTGCAGACCCTCGAGGCGCTCGGCTTCCTGGAGCGCGTGCAGGGCGAGAAGAGCTTCCGGCTCGGCGTCGGCGTGTTGCGGCTGGGCTTCGAGTACTTGAGCTCGCTGGAGCTGACCGACCTCGGCGCGCCGGTGCTGGAGCGGCTGCGCGACGCCACCGGCCTGACCACCCATTTGCTGATCCGCGACCTGCAGGACGTGGTGTTCGTGGCGAAATCGCAGAGCCACGCCACCCTGTTCGGCTCGGTGAAGGTGCACGTGGGCACGCGCCTGCCCGCGCACGCCACCGTGCACGGCCACGTGCTGATGGGCGACCTCACGCGCGACGCGATGCGCCAGCTCTATGCCGGCGGCAAGCTCGAACGCTTCACCGAGCACACGCCCGGCGGTATCGACGAACTCTACGAGCGCGTGCGCCAGTACGCGCGCGCCGGCTATGCGATCAGCGAGGGCGCCTTCGAGTCGGGCATCTCGGCCGTCACCGCGCCGGTGCGCGATCATTCGGGCGCGATCGTGGCGGCCATCACCGCCACCGTGCCGCGTTCCGAGATCGGCGACGCGGCCGAGAAGGAGCGGCTGGTGGAGCAGGTCTGCGGCGCGGCCGTCGACCTGTCTTCGCGGCTCAACTACCGGCCGCTGGAGAACGATCCCACCGTCGCGCACGCGCGCCATCGCGTGGCGATGGTCTGAACGGCGGCGGCGCGGCTCGCCCGAAGGAGGGCGCCGCGCCGCGATGCATGCCGCGTTCCATTCCCGATGCTTTGCATTCCTCAGGATAATGGCGGCGCGCCGGCCGCCACGAAGCCTGTTGTCCCTCAGAACGAGTGATGGATGCCGGCCAGCACCACCAGCTGGTTGGCGCCGCTCGACACGCCGGCCGTGAAGAACGCCGCCTGCGCGCCGCCGTTGGCGTGCTCGTAGAGCAGGTTCGCATAGAGCTGGGTGCGTGCCGACAGCGCGTAGATGTCGCCGAATTCGAGCTGGGTCCAGCGCCGCCCCGACAAGGTGGTGGTGGCCACCCCGCCGGCCAGTGTGTTGGCCGGCGTGATCCGGTAGTTGGCGCCCGCGTCGTAGCTCTGGAACGTGTCCGAATAGCCGTTGGACTCCATCTTCACGCGCGTGTAGAGCGCGTGCACCAGCCAGTCGCCGAACGCGTAGGAGGCGCCCGCGCCGAAGTTCTCCACCTTGCTGGCGGTATAGCCGTTGGCGGTGTTTTGCCCCTGGAAGCTGGCGATGCCGGCCTGGCTGACCAGCAGCGAGCGATCATGCTCGTTCGAGTAGACCGCCGCGGCCTTGAACGAGCCGTTCGCGTAGTTGAGCCCGAAGCCGGTCGAGCGGCCCGTGCCGAAGTTGGTGGTGTTGCCCAGCGCCAGCGTGGCGGCGGCCGTGAAGCCGCCCCAGCTCGGCGACTTCAGCTTGATCGCGTTGTTGTAGGGCACATTGCCGGTGGCGGCCAACCCGTCGATGTTGCCGGGGTGGAAGGCGTACCAGCTCATCGCCAGGTAGGCGGTGCTGAGCGGGTCGAGCCAGTCGAACTGCAGCGGCGTCTGGCGGCCCAGCGTGATGGTGCCGTAGCGGTTCGAGGCCAGGCCGACATAGGCCGCCCGGTTCCATAGCGTATTGGCGGTCGCGAACGCGCCCGTGTTGGTGTAAAAACCGTTCTCCAGCTGGAAGATCGCCGCCAGGCCGCCGCCGAGGTCCTCGCGCCCGCGCAGGCCCCAGCGGTCCGGCTGCGTATTGCCCTGGATCATCAATACCTTGGTGCTGCCGGCCACGTTGCTGACGTAACCGACCCCCGCATCGAGGCTCCCATACAGCACCACGCTGCTCTGCGCATGGGCGGCCGTGATCGCGCCCGCCGCCATGCATGCCGCTGCTACCGCTCGCTTGACCATCTGATCTCCTGAAACTCCGTGCGGCCGAGCCGTGCCGACCGCGTGCCGGTGAGACGGCGGAACGGGCGCCGTCTTACATTTTTCATGTCGTTTGTTCCATATAAGGAACAATGTACCGTTCGTGGAATGAGTATAGGAGCGCTCGCCAAGCGGAAAAAAATAAATCTGAGCGTGAGACGGAACGGTCCACGCGAGGCCCGGCGATTCGCGTTCCTTCGGACAAATTTGGAAATCACCGTGAAATACAGGTGCCGAACGGCAATCGAGCCGAACCGCAGCGGGGCGGCTCGGTGTTTTCCCTAGCTCGCGCGGTTTTTTATTTTTTCCTGGCGCGGCTCGATCCTATAATCACCATCCATAAACCAACGTTCCTTGTATGGAACAAAACGCAACTGATCTGAAGGAAGGCCAGCAGATGTCTGAACAATGGGTTTGCGCCGGACACGCCGGCGCGCTGTCCGAGGATGCGCCGCTCGAGTTCAAGCGGACCGATGGCGTCGAGATCGGCATCTACCGGGTGGGCGACGCGCTCTACGCGCTCGAGAACGTCTGCCCGCATGCCTACGCGCTGCTCACCCAGGGCTTCGTCGACGAGGGCACGGTGGAATGCCCGCTGCACGAGGCGGTATTCGACATTCGTACCGGGCAATGCCTGAAGGGGCCCGGCGGCCGCGCGCTGAAGCAGTACGCGGTGCGGCTCGCCGGCGAGGAAATCCAGTTGAAGGTGGAGTGAAGATGGAAACCAAGGTCGTGAGCTTCAATCCGGATCTGCAGCCGTGGCGCGCGCCGGAACCGAACCAGGTGGCCGGCAAGGGGCGCATCGAGATCCCCGGGCAGGTGCCGAACCTGGTGTGGCAGACCCGCAAGGCCGAGCCGACGCCGTACGAGAACGATCTCGGCGATGCGCTCGAGCGCGTGTTCGAGAGCGGCGCGGTCGAACTCGACGAGGTGGTGGCGGCGCTGAACCGCGTGGGTTCGCGTGCCCCCGACGGTTCGGCCTGGACCCTCGAACGCTTCCGCGCGGAGATGGCCGCGCTGGCCGAATAAGGCATGACGGCCCTGTCTTCCCCGCATTCCGGAGCATAACCATGACGTCCCCCACCCAGTCTTCCCAGGCCGCGCCCGCCGCGGATCCGATCCGCGCCTATCTGGACCGTGGCATCCGCAACTATTGGTACCCCGTGGCGCCGAGCTGGCAGGTGTCGAGCGCGCCGGTCGGCCTCACGCGCCTGTCCGAGCAGATCGTGCTGTGGCGCGATCGCGAGGGCCGCGTGCATGCGCTGGAGGATCGCTGCCCGCATCGCGGCGCGCGCCTCTCGCTCGGCTGGAACCTCGGCGACCACGTCGCCTGCTGGTATCACGGCATCGAGGTGGACGGCAGCGGCACCGTCGCGCGCGTGCCGGCCGTCGCCAACTGCCCGCTGGAGGGGCAGGCCTGCGTGAAGTCCTACCCGGTCGAGGAACGGGCCGGCGCGATCTTCCTCTGGTTCGGCGACGAGGCGCATCGCGAGCCCGCGCCGCTGGTGCTGCCCGAGGAGCTGAGCAGCGACGCGTATGCGCATTTCGTCTGCGTCTCGAACTGGACCTGCAACTACCAGTACGCGATCGACAACGTGATGGACCCGATGCACGGCGCCTACCTGCATGCGAGCTCGCATTCGATGGCCGAGGGCGACAAGCAGGCCGACATGCGCGTGCGCAAGACCGAAACCGGCCTGATGTTCGAGAAGGTCGGCCAGCGCGACGTCAATTTCGACTGGGTCGAGCTGGGCGAGACCGGCTGCCTGTGGCTGCGCCTGGCGATTCCCTACAAGCAGAAGTTCGGCCCGGGCGGCAGCTTCGGCATCGTCGGCTTCGCCACGCCGGTGGACGAGGATCACTGCCAGGTCTATTTCTGGCGTACCCGCAAGGTCGACGGCTGGCAGCGCGACGTTTGGCGCTTCCTCTATCGCAATCGCCTGGAGGGCCTGCACTGGGCCGTGCTCGAACAGGATCGCTACGTGCTGGAAAGCCTGGCGCCGAACGCGCGCGATCACGAATACCTCTATCAGCACGATATCGGCATCACGCGCGTGCGGCGCCTGCTGCGCCAGCGCGCGCAGGAACATGCCGCCGCGCTCGACGCGCATCGCGCCGCGCAGGCCGCCGCGGAATCGACCCAGGCGACCCAGGCGACCCAGCCCGCCACGGAGCATGCGCATGGCTGAGCTTCCGGTTTCGGTTCCGCTCGACGGGCGGCGCGTGATCGTCACGGGCGGCGCGCGCGGGCTCGGCGCGGCCTTCGTCGACGCGCTCGCGGC
>NZ_VWWK01000171.1:0-14800 GCF_011753035.1 Burkholderia sp. Ax-1720
CGCGCGGCGATGCGCGCCCGGCACGGCAAGGCACGCCCCGGCTCGGCGCGCATCGCGGGCGGCCCGTCGCCAGTTGCAGCGGGCGCGATCCGTCCGGCACGCGCCGGCGCGAGTCAACCGCTCGCACCTGCCCGGCGTTGTCCCCTGGAAGGATCCCGATCCAGCGAGGAGACACCCGATGCGATTGCTCATGGCGCGCTGCCTGGCCTGGCTGCTCTGTTGCGCGGCCACGGCCGCCCAGGCCCAACCACAGACCGTGCACTTCCCGTCGCTGGACGGTCCGCCGGCGACCTCGCTGAGCGCCTACCTGTTTCCCGCGCCCGGCGAGGGCCGCCACCCGGCGATGGTGTTCCTGCACGGCTGCGGCGGCCTCTACAACCGCGCGGGACGGATCGAATCGCGCGAGCGCGAATGGGCGCGGCGCCTGAACGACGCCGGCATCACGGTGCTGATGGTGGACAGCCTGGGTTCGCGCGATCACGGCGAGATGTGCGCGCCGGCGCATTTCGTGGCCGAAATCTACCGCGCGCGGGCCTATGACGCCTACGCGGCGCTGCGCTACCTGCAGGCGCTGCCCGAGGTGCGCGCCGACCGGGTCGGCGTGATGGGCTGGTCGCAAGGCGGCGGCACCCTGCTCAACACGATCCGCGCCACCAGCCCGGCGCGGCCCGCGAGCCTGCCCGACGGCGATTTCCGCGCGGCCGTGGCCTTCTATCCGGCCAGTTGCAATACCAGGCGGCAAGGCGGCAGCTGGGCCAGCCCGGTGCCGCTGCTGGCGCTGATCGGCGCGCGGGACGTGTGGACGCCGCTGGCGCCCTGCCAGGCGCTGATGAATTCGCTCGCCGAGGGCACCGAGGCCAGCCTGCAGGCCTACCCGAACGCCTATCACGACTTCGACTGGCCGGACATGCCGGTGCACGAGGTGCCGGCCTTCCGCACCCGCGACGGCGTGGTGCCGATCGAGGGCACCGACCCCGAAGCGCGCGCCGACGCGCAGCAGCGCGTGATGGCCTTCCTGACGGCGCGCCTGCTGGCGCCCTGAAGCCCTGAAGCCGGCGGCCGGCGCCGGGCAGGCGGGCACGCCCGGCGCCAGGCTCGCGCGCTGGGCTCAGCGCTTCTTGCGCGCGACCTCGACCAGGATCCGCTCCACCGCCTCCACGTAGCCGGCGGTACCGAAGCGGCGCACCGCCGTCTCGAAGCCGTTGGCCACCAGCGCCTCGCGCCGCGCGCGATCGTGGCGCAGCGAGCCGAGCGCCGCGGACAACGACGGCGCATCGCCGGGCTCGCAAAGCAGGCCGTTGACGCCGTCGTCGATGATCTCGATCACGCCGCCGGCCCGCGCGGCCACCACCGGGCGCCGCGCCAGCATCCCCTCGACGATCACGCGCCCGAACGGCTCGGGCGTGATCGAGGTATGCGCGACCACGTCGACCGCCTTCATCCAGCTGGCGATATCGCGCTGGAAGCCGGCGAAGGTGACACGCTCGCCCAGCCCGCGCTGCGCCACCAGGTCCTGCAGTTCGGCCGCGTATTCGTCCTCGCCGAACAACGGCGCGCCGACCAGCACCACGTGCAGGTCCGGATCGCGCATCGCCGCATCGAGCAGCAGGTGCTGCCCCTTCCAGCGCGCCAGGCGGCTGAACGAGCCGACGATCCAGGCCCGTTCCGGCAAGCCCAGCCGCGCGCGCAGGACCGCCTGCGGCAGCGCGTCGAGCGCCACGAAGGGCGCCGCGTCGATGCCGTTGAACACCACGTCGACCGATTCCTGCTCGCCGCCCGTGAGGGCCAGGTAGGCCTGCGCGGAGGCATTCGAATTGGCGATCACGCGCGTGAGCCCGAGGCGCGCGCAGCGGCGGATCGCGAATAACTGCTTGGCGCCGAAATGCTCGCGGCTGACGATGTCGCGCAGGTGCCAGACCACCGGCTTGCGCGCGATGCGCCCGGCCAGCGCGCCGACCACCATGGCGCGCTGCGTATTGGCATAGATCACGTCGACCTCGCGCGCGCGGCGCACCACCTCGCGCACCAGCGAGAGCAGGCCGCCCACCGCGCGCAGCGAGGCGCCGCCCTGCTTGCGCACGCCGTCGAGCCCGCGCGACTTCAGCACCTCGACCTCGACGCCGGCCTCGGCCAGCGCGGCCTGGAACGGGCCGTCGTCGAACAGCAGCACGCTGGCGCTGCCGCGCCAGTGCGTAACGAATTCGAGCAGGGACAGCTCGGCGCCGCCGAGCACGCCGCTCTGGTCCAGCACCAGCGCGCGCACCTGGCTGGCCGCCGCGGTGCCCGCCTCGCGGGCGCCGGCCCGCGCGCGGGCCTGGGCGTCCGGCAGCAGGCTCTCGATCTGCTCGACCAGGCGGCGCCGGAAATGCTGGGTCGCGAAACGTTCGGCATTGGCGCGGCAGACCTCGGGCCGGAACCGCGCGGGATCGGCCTCGAAGGCATCCACCGCGGCCACGATCGCCGGCACGCTCTGCTCCTCGAAGAACAGGCCGGTGGGCGTGGCGTCGACGGCGCCGTCGCGCACCGTCTCGAGCGCGCCGCCCTTGCCGTAGGCGATCACCGGCGTGCCGCAGGCCTGCGCCTCGACCACCGAGATGCCGAAATCCTCCTCGGCCGCGAACACGAAGGCCTTGGCGCGCCGCATGTGGTCCTGCAGCACCGAGAACGGCTGGTAGCCCAGCACCTCGACGTTCGGGCCGGCCTTGGCGCGCACCTTGGCCATGTCGGGGCCGTCGCCGATCACCACCAGGCGGCGCCCCGGCATGCGCGAGAAGGCCTCGGCGATCAGGTCGATCTTCTTGTACGGCACCATCCGCGAGGCCGTCACGTAGAAGTCCTCCTTGTCGGTCGACAGCGCGAAGCCGTCGACGTCGACCGGCGGGAACACCACCGCCGCGTCGCGCTGGTAGACCTTGCGGATGCGCCGCGCGATGAAGGCCGAATTGGCGATGAAGCCGTCGACCGAGTTCGAGGTGCGGATGTCCCAGTTGCGGATGTAGTGCAGGATCAGCCGCGCCATCATCGACTTCGGGCCGCGCGTGAGCTGCGACTGCTCCAGGTACTGGTGCTGCAGGTCCCAGGCGTAGCGGATCGGCGAATGCACGTAGCTGACGTGGATCTGGTCCGGCCCGGTCAGCACGCCCTTGGCCACCGCGTGGCTGCTGGAGATCACCAGGTCGTAGGCGGATACGTCGAGCTGCTCGATCGCCAGCGGCATCAGCGGCAGGTAGCTGCGGTACTTGGTGCGCGCGAACGGCAGCTTCTGGATGAAGGAGGTGGTGACCGGCCGGCCGTGCAGGAAGCCGCGGTCGTCGAGGAAGTCGACCAGGCTGAACAGGTCCGCGTCGGGGAAGCAGGCGATGATCTGCTCCAGCACGCGCTCGGCGCCGGCATAGGTGACCAGCCAGTCGTGGATGATGGCCACGCGCAGCGGCCGGCCCGCGGGCTTGCCGAATTGCCGGCCGGCGGCGGCCGCGGCCGGTTGGAGCTGGCGCGCGAAGGAAGCCGCCGAGCGTTCTACGAGTTCGCCTTTCATACGCTTTTCCCGGGAATCAACCGCCCGATCGCACCGCGCGCGAGCGCGCGCAGGCCGGGCGTCGTCAAGAGCGACCACGCCATGTTCAGCGCGGCCACGAGTGCGCAGAGCGCGATGGCTTCCAGCAGCGTCGGGCCGGTCCAGGCCAGCGCCAGGCTGGCGAGCAGGAAGGCCAGGTGGGCCGCCATGTCGAGCAGGATCGGGCGGCGCCGCACCGAGGACAGCATCAGCAGCACGCCGTAGTCGACCAGCGCGCGCGCGGCCACCACCACCGCCGCGCCGATCAGGCCGAAGTGCGCGACGCCGAACCACAGCGCCGCCACGAAGAACGGCAGCTGGATCACGCCGGCCAGCCCGGCGCGCGCCGGATTGACCTGCGACTGGATCAGGATCCGCACCACGCTGGCCTGGCCGACCAGCCAGATGCCGATCACCAGCACCCGGCCCACCGGCGCGGACTGCAGCGCCAGCTCGGGGCCCACCCACAGGTCGAGGAAGGGCTGCAGCGCGAAGATCGCCACGATCATGATCGGCGTGAACACGCCGTTGAGGAATTCCAGCGACTGGCGCACCAGCTTGTCGGCATGGTCGCGATCGATCGCCGACAGGCGCGGGAACAGCGTGCGCACCACCGCGTTGGGCAGCATGTTCAGGCGCGTGACGAGGTTCTGCGGCACCGTGTAGTAGGTCACGTAGCGCGCGCCGAGATGGGCGCCGAGCAGCACCCGGTCGAGCGAATCGGCCACCATGCTGGCGGTGCTGGCGATCAGCATCCAGCCGCCGAAGGTGAACAGTTCCTTCGCGGTCTGCCAGCGCGGCGGCGCCACGCGCCGGATGTTCAGCACGCGCAGGCTGGCGCGGCCCAGCAGCAGCGCCGCCACGAGGCGCGCCAGCACCGCGGCGGCCAGCACCGACTGCAGGTTCGGCGCGATCAGCCAGGCCGCGCCGAGCGGCAGCAACTGGAACAGGAAGGTGCCGAAGGTCTGGTTGGCGTTGTAGATGCCGAAGCGCTCGGCGCCGTTGATCGCGCCCGAGAACACCCAGGACACGTTGGCGATCGGGATCGCGCAGGCCAGCCACGGCAGCGCCTGGTAGACCTCGTGCTGCAGCGCCGGCGACACCTTGGTGAAGTAGGCCGTGTAGATGAAGGCGCCGAAATAGATCAGCAGGCCGCCCACGATGCCGGTGCCGAGATTGAGCCAGCAGGCGCTCCAGAACACGCGCTCGCATTGCTCGGGGTCGCCGCTGGCGAGCGCCTTGGAGATCTGGTTCTGGGCGGCCATGCTCATGCCCAGGTCGAGGATCCCGAAATAGCCGATCAGCGTCCACACCAGGCTCACCACGCCGTAGCGATCGACGCCGAGCGTGTGGATGTAGGCCGGCACCGTCACCAGCGACACGAAGGTCGGCAGGATCAGCCCGACGAAGTTCACCGCGACGTTCCTCAGCATGCGCTTATCCATGCCGTCGCCCCGGCAGGTCCCGCCCGACTTGCTCGACTTGCTCGATCGCCATCATTGCCTCGTGTTCCTCCCTCATCGCGGCGTCCACCGATACATCATCACCTTGCCGCGCGCGTCTTCCTCCACGAAGACCAGGTACTCGCCGTTGTCGCGGCGATGCGCGCTGATCCCGAACGGCACGTCGACCCAGCCCGAGGCGCGCCCCACTTCCGGCCCCGGCTTGATCACGCCGAGCTCGCGGCCGCTGTCCTTGTCGTAGACGTGCACGATGCCGACCGGCTCGACGCCGAACAGGTAGCGGCCTTCCACGGTCAGGCCGATCAGGTTCAGGATCGGCTTGGCATCGGGCGCCCAGGGCAGCTCGACCTGGTAGCGCTTGACCGGCGTGCCGCTCGACCACTTGTCGTAGCGCACCAGCACGCGCCCCACCTCCTTGTTGATGCCGGGCTTGGGTGCCGCATCGGCGGTGTAGCCGGTCACGTAGAGCGTGTCGCCGGCCGGGTCGTAGATCGCGCGGCGCAGCTCGGTGAAGGGCTCGGGCACCGGGTAGGCGCTGAGCTTGTCGTAGGAGTAGATCGGGTTGCCGACCTTGTCGAGGCCGCCGTAGCGGAAGCGGAAGATGCCGCGCTTGTCGCTGGCGCGCCAGATGTCGCCGTTGGTATCGACCCACCAGCCCCAGCCGCCGGGCTTGGCTTTGCCGCTGGTGTTCAGCGTGAATTCGCCGTCCTCGAAATGGCCGTTGCCGTTCAGGTCGCGCCAGATCCAGTCGCCGCCCGGCGGCCGGTTCGGGATCTTGTCGACGCCGCGCGCGCGGCCCGCGAACAAGCCCGAGGGAATCGCCGTCTCGCCGTCGCGCTTCGCGTCGAAGCGGTAGATCTTCAGGTGATCGGCGTACATGTCGGTCAGGTACAGGAAGGTGTGACCGTCCAGGCGTCGCGCGGTCGGCAGGCCCGGCCACTGGTCGGTGTTGAAGACCGGATCGTCGGGGTACTTGAAGCGGTTCGACAGGAAACCCGCGTATTTCCATTCGTGCCCGGCGGGCTTCGAGAAATCGAGCTCGAAGCGCTTGTTGCCGGTATAGACGCTGTTCGGGCGCGCCGGATCGATGCTCGCGCCGTCGACGAACAGCAGGCCGTCGACCTGCCAGCGCAGCCTGCCGCCGCCGTCGTAGCTGGCCAGCGTGGCGCCGAGCCCGGCGCCGATGGTTCCCTGCTTGGGGCCGATGCCGTTCATCGACACATAGATGTTGCCGTCGCGATCGGCGCCGACGCCGGTCAGGCCGTTGAAGCGGCCCGGGCCGGGACGGCCCGCCACGCCGGAGAAGATCCCGCCGCGCTCGCCCAGCGGCGTGGCCGGCACGTATTTGTCGCCCTGCTTCGCGTAGATCAGGATCTGCTGGCGCGGGCCGTTGTCGGCCACCAGCACGCGCGATTTCGCGTCGACCGCCACGTCCACCGCCTCGCTGTCGGCCGGCAGGGCCGGCGCGTCGTCGATCGGGCGGCCGTCGGCGCGCACGTGCAGCAGCTTCGCCGGGCCCGTCAGCGTCTTGGAGAGCAGCCACAGCGTGCCGTCGGCGGCCAGCGCGATGCGCCCCGGCTCGGGCGCGCTGAACGAGGACAGCTTGTCCATCGTCTCGGCGTCGTAGACATCCACGCTGTCGTGATTCGGATCGGTGGCGTAGAGCCGCTTCATCGAGGCCGCCAGGCCGCCCACCTCGTCGCGCGTGCCGGTCGGCACGTCGTTGACCTTCAGGAAACTGGCCGCCATCTTCGCGCGCGAGTCGCCCGCGGTGGCCGCGCGGAACGGCGCGGGCTGGCGCATGTCGCCGATCGCGCGGCGCGAGATGCCCCACCACTGGCGCCCCTTCTCCGGCCAGATGCCGGGGCTCACCAGCCGCCCCTTCTCGTTGCCCACGCCGATCGCCACATAGGCATAGCGATCGTTGACGGCGATCGCGCTGCCGCCGGCATTGCCCCAGCCATGCGTGCCACCCGCGAAGCCGAGCATCTTGCCGTCCTGGTAGACGCTGGCCTCGGCGCCGCTCTCGTCCCAGGGCGCGTTCGTATAGACCTTGCCTTGCGGCGTCACGGCGATCGCGCGGATATCGATCTGCGTCCAGCTGCCGTCGCCGTAACCATGGGTATTGCCGATCCACGAGGTGGTGGCATCGAGCACGGTTTCGGCCGGCGCGCGGCCGGGCAGGCAGACGAAGGAAATCAGGACGGCGAGGACGATCAGTAGCGGACGTCGCAATGCGGCTCTCCGGAATGGGCTGGCGGGCGGGCGGTGATGAACGGCGCTTCCGTGCCCGCGGGGAGGTGGTGGCGCGAATCAGGTGAAATGCCCGGCGCGGCACCTGCCGAGCACCGCCATGCACCTCGATGCGGCACCGCGTCAGGCCTGCCCGCAGGTACGGTGCGACGCAGGTTACAAGCGAAAATAATCACAAGAAAATCCGAATAATTTCCGCGGCGCCGTAAATGTTTCAATCTCTCATTGGTCGCGGCGGGATTCGGTATTTACGAGTCGAGTTCGATGCGGCGCGGCAAGATCGACCGGGCATTCGTGCATCGCGTCGTAACATGTACCGGGCACGCGGCCCGCTGTACCGGGGGTTCGGGAGGCGCGCCGCTGTCTTGTTCAGCCGCGCCGGATGATGCAGGGATCCATTCCACGAAAAAATCGTTCAGCCATCGGCAATGGCTCGATGGATTTTTTGCCGATTTCTTTTCCCTAGAATTCGGCTCGAATCGACCCGCAAACTTTTACCGACGGAAAGCTTGCGCGTTTCGGCGCTCCGGCCGCGGCACATGGAGAGCCGGCGCAGGCGCCGTCGGGCTCGCCCTTCCGGACACGATGACGATCGACACTCCCGCTTCCGCGCCCTCGCCCCATTCCGGCCGTATCGTCCAGCTCGACGGCCTGCGCGCCATCGCCGTGATGGCCGTGTTCCTGCAGCATGCGCTCAAGGCGCCGCTCTGGATGGGCGTGGACCTGTTCTTCGTGCTGAGCGGCCTGCTGATCACCGGCATCCTGCTCGACCGCAAGGCGCGCGGGCTGCCGCTGTTCCGCCATTTCTACGTGCGCCGCGCGCGCCGCATCCTGCCGCCCTACGCGCTGCTGCTGGTGGTCTCCACCCTGTTGTTCGGCGCCGGCTGGCTCGCGCACTGGCCCTGGTACGCGTTCTTCTCGACCAATATCGGCTTGTCGCTCGGCAGCATCGGCCACGAGAGCCTCAACGTGCTGTGGTCGCTGGCCGTGGAGGAGCAGTTCTACATCTTCTGGCCCTTCGTGGTGCTGCTGTGTCCCGAGCGGGCGCTGGCCTGGGTGGCCGCCGCCCTGGTGGTCGCGGCGCCGCTGCTGCGCGCGATCGCCACGCCCTGGTTCGATTCGTTCTGGCCGATCTACTACCTCACGCCGTTCCGCATGGACCTGCTGGCGGCCGGCGCGCTGCTGGCCGTGCTGCTGCGCCGCGACCGCCGCGCGCTCGAGCCCTATACCGGCCTGGCGGTGGCCGGCGCCTGCATCGCGCTGGCGCTGCTGGCCTGGCTGCATCTGTCGAACCCGCGTTTTCGCGCCGCCAATACGCCGCTCTCGAATGCCGCGCTCTACAGCATCTCGCTGCTGCTGTGCACCTCGATCGTGGTGATCGCGCTGCGCGGCCGCGGCCTGGTGCAGCGCGTGCTGACAAATCCGGTGCTGGTCTATGTGGGCACCATCAGCTACACGGTCTACCTGGTCCACCTCAGCGTGCTCTATGCGCTCTGGCCCTGGCACCTGAACCGCTACCTGACGGCCGTGCTCGCGCTGGCGATCACGCTCGCCTACGCCAGCTTCACCTGGTTCGCGTTCGAACGGCGGCTCACGCGCGGCCCCGCGCGACCGGTGATCGTCGCGACGCCGCGCCCGACCGCCTGACTCCCTTCACTCGTTCATTCCGGAAACATTCATGAGCCAAGCACGTACCGCCATCGTCACGGGCATTACCGGCCAGGACGGCGCCTATCTGACGAAACTGCTGCTCGACAAGGGCTATCGCGTGACCGGCACCTATCGGCGCACCAGCTCCACCAACTTCTGGCGCATCGCCGAACTCGGGGTCGAGCAGCACCCGAACCTGAACCTGGTCGAGCACGACCTGACCGATCTCGGTTCCTGCCTGCGCCTGCTCGAACGCACGCGCCCGGACGAGCTGTACAACCTGGCCGCGCAGAGCTTCGTCGGCGTGTCCTTCGACCAGCCGATCACCACCGCCGAGGTCACCGGCATCGGCGCGCTGAACCTGCTCGAGGCGATCCGCATCGTCAGCCCGAAGACGCGCTTCTACCAGGCCTCGACCTCGGAAATGTTCGGCAAGGTGCAGGCGATCCCGCAGGTCGAGTCGACGCCCTTCTATCCGCGCAGCCCCTATGGCGTGGCCAAGCTCTACGCGCACTGGATGACCGTCAACTACCGCGAGTCCTATGGCCTGTTCGGCTCCAGCGGCATCCTGTTCAACCACGAATCGCCGCTGCGCGGCCGCGAATTCGTCACGCGCAAGATCACCGACACGGTCGCCAAGATCAAGCTCGGCAAGGCGCCCCGCCTCGAGCTCGGCAATCTCGACGCGAAACGCGACTGGGGCTTCGCCCAGGAATACGTGGAAGGCATGTGGCGCATGCTGCAGGCCGACGAGCCCGATACCTTCGTGCTGGCCACCAATCGCACCGAGACGGTTCGCGACTTCGTGCGGATGGCCTTCGCCGCCGCCGGCTACCAGCTCGAATGGACCGGCAAGGACGAGCAGGAACGCGGGCTGGATGCCGCCACCGGCAAGGTGCTGGTGCAGATCAATCCGCGCTTCTACCGGCCGGCCGAGGTGGACCTGCTGATCGGCTGCGCCGACAAGGCGAAGGAGAAGCTGGGCTGGCAGCCGCGGACGACGCTCGAGCAGTTGTGCCATATGATGGTGGAGGCCGACATCACGCGTAACCAACACCATGACACCTTCTGATTCAGCGGGCCGCCGCCGCGCGCTCGTCACCGGCCTGGCCGGCTTCACCGGCCGCTACGTGGCCGAGGCGCTGGAGGCGGCCGGCTACGAGGTCTGGGGCACGGTCTCGCCCGAAGCCGCGCCGCCCGCCGACCCGGCTCTGGCACGCGCCAGGCTGCTGCAGGCCGACCTGCTCGATCCCGACGCGCTGCGCGAGGCGGTGGCCGAGGCGCGGCCCGACGCGGTGATCCATCTCGCCGCGCTGGCGCACGTGGCCGACAACGACCCGAGCGATCTTTACCTGGTCAACGTGGTCGGCACGCGCAACCTGCTGGCCGCGCTCGATACGCTCGACGCCAGGCCGCGCTGCGTGCTGCTGGCGAGCAGCGCGAACATCTACGGCAACGCGCGCGTCGAATCGATCGACGAGAGCGTGCCGCCCGATCCCGCCAACGACTACGCCGTCAGCAAGCTGGCGATGGAATACGCGGCGCGGCTTTGGTCGGAACGACTGCCGATCGTGATCGCGCGGCCCTTCAACTACACCGGCGTGGGCCAGCGCGAGAACTTCCTGCTGCCCAAGCTGGTGGCCCATTACGCGAGCCATGCGCCGCGCATCTCGCTCGGCAATCTCGACGTCAGCCGCGATTTCTCCGACGTGCGCGACGTGGCCGCCGCCTATGTGCGGCTGGTCGAGGCCGCGCCGATCGGCGAGACCTTCAATGTCTGCTCGGAACGCGCCTGTTCGCTCAAGGAAGTGCTGGCGATGCTGGCGCGCATCGCCGGCTACGTGATCGACGTGACGGTGGATCCGCGCTTCGTGCGCGGCAACGAGGTGAAGATCCTGAAGGGTTCGCGCGCGAAGCTGCGCGAGCGCATCGGCGAGCTGCCGGTCACGCCGCTGGAGGAAACACTGCGCTGGATGATGGAGGCGGCGCGCGCCGCCGAGGGCGCGGCCTCGGCCTGACCCGCGGCCAGGCGAGACCATGAGAAACGGGGCCGGGCTTACGCGCCGGCCCCGCTCGATTCGATCACGCCCGGTTCGCTCAGCTATCCAGCCCGCGCGCCAGGTCGCGACGCAGGTCCTCGGCGCTCTCCAGCCCGACCGCGAGCCGGATCAGGCCTTCGGAAATCCCCGCCGCCGCGCGCGCCTCGGGCGTGATGCGCGAGTGCGTGGTGGTGGCCGGGTGGGTGATGGTGGTGCGCGTATCGCCCAGGTTGGCCGTGATCGACACCACGCGGGTATGGTCGATCACGCGCCAGGCATTGGCGCGCTGCGCCTCGGGCGTGTCGCCCTTGAGCTCGAACGACACCACCGCCCCGCCCGCCTTCTGCTGGCGCTTGGCGATCTCATGCTGCGGATGCGACGCCAGCCCGGGGTAGAACACGCGCTTGACGGCCGGGTGCTGCTCCAGCCAGCGCGCGATCTCCAGCGCGTTCGCCGATTGCCGCTCGACGCGCAGCGACAGCGTCTCCATGCCCTTGAGCAGCACCCAGGCGTTGAAGGCCGACAGCGTCGGCCCGGCGCTGCGCACGAACGGGAACACCTTGCCCGTGATGAATTCCTTCGAGCCCACCAGCGCGCCGCCCAGCACGCGGCCCTGGCCGTCGAGGAACTTGGTGGCCGAGTGCATCACCACGTCGGCGCCGAGCTTGAGCGGCTGCTGCAGCGCCGGGCTGCAGAAACAGTTGTCGACCACGAACAGCGCCTTCGCCTCCTTGGCGACGGTCGCGATCGCGGCGATGTCGGCCAGCTCGGTGAGCGGGTTCGAGGGCGTCTCGAGGAAGAACATCTTGGTTTCGGGACGCACCGCCTCGCGCCAGGCGTTCAGGTCGGTCGGATCGACGAAGGTGGTCGTGATGCCGAACTTGCTGAAGATCTGCGAGAACATGCCCAGCGTCGAGCCGAACAGGCTGCGCGAGCTGACCAGGTGGTCGCCTGCCTGCAGCGCCGACATCACCACCGACATGATCGCCGCCATCCCCGAAGCCGTCGCGATGCAGGCCTCGCCGCCTTCCAGCGCCGCCAGGCGATCCTGGAACATCGTCACGGTGGGGTTGGTGAAGCGCGAATACGTGTAGTTGTCCTCGGAGTTCGCAAAGCGCGTGGCGGCGTCCTGGGCGCTCGTGAAGCAGAAGCTGGAGGTCAGGAACAGCGCTTCCGAATGTTCGTTGTATTCGCTGCGCAGCGTGCCCGCGCGCACCGCGAGGGTTTCGAGGCTGAGAGAGTCGTCCATGTCTGGTTTATCCGGGTTCCTGCGCGCCGCGTCAGGGGCGCGCCACTGAAGGCCGAAAGGCCAACGAAAAAGCCCGCGACGCGTCGGCATCAGCGGGCTTCAGTGCGGTACCACAGCCTGGACTCCAGCCGGCGGTGCCGGCCTTCGCTTTAGCTGTTTCGGGGCGATTGCCCCGCGTCCGCAAGCTGAATCAAATCGACGCAAGGCGCATCGTAACACGCGAGCGCGAAACGATGCGCGCCGGCGCTCATTCGACCGACAGCTGCAGGTTCATCTGCGAGCGCGAGGATTCGCCGTTCTGGTCCCGGTCGAGCTGCGAGGCGGGCGCCAGGCGCGCGCGCTCCAGCGAATCGAGGTACTCGGCGCTGACGTTGCCGGTGATGTAGTTGCCGTCGAAGCAGGACGCCTCGAAGTTGTGGATCTCCGGGTTGATGTCGCGCACCGCGCGGCGCAGGTCGTCGACGTCCTGGTAGATCAGGTAGTCGGCGCCGATGATCTTGGCGACCTCTTCGTCCGAGCGGCCGTGCGCGACCAGCTCGTTGCGCGTCGGCATGTCGATGCCGTAGACGTTCGGGAACTTCACCGGCGGCGCGGCCGAGGCGAAGATCACCGTCTTCGCGCCGGCATCGCGCGCCATCTGGACGATCTCGTGCGAGGTGGTGCCGCGCACGATGGAGTCGTCGACGATCAGCACGTTCTTGTCCTTGAACTCGATGCTCATGGCATTGAGCTTCTGGCGCACCGACTTCTTGCGCACTGCCTGGCCCGGCATGATGAAGGTGCGGCCGACGTAGCGGTTCTTGAAGAAGCCCTCGCGATACTCCACGCCGAGCTTGTTGGCCACCTGCATGGCGGCCGGGCGCGAGGAATCGGGAATCGGCATCACCACGTCGATCTTGACGTCCTTCAGCTCGCGCTTGATCTTTTCGGCGAGGTAGTCGCCCATGCGCAGGCGCACGTTGTAGACCGGCACGCCGTCGAGGCAGGAATCGGGACGCGCGAGATAGACCCACTCGAACATGCAGGGGTTCAGGCTCGGGTTCTCGGCGCACTGCTGGCTGTGGAAGCTGCCGTCCTGGCCGATGAAGATCGCCTCGCCGGGCGCCACGTCGCGCACGAACTCGAAGCCGATGCCTTCCACCGCCACCGACTCGGAAGCCAGCATCCATTCGACGCCCTGCTCGGTTTCCTGCTTGCCGATGCACAGCGGGCGGATGCCGAACGGGTCGCGGAAGGCGACCATGCCGTAGCCGGCGATCTGCGAGACGATCGCGTACGAACCCTGGGCGCGGCGATGCACGCCCGAGACGGCCTTGAACACCGCGGACGGGTCGAGCTCGAGGCCGGTGGTGGCGAGCTGCAGCTCGTGCGCGAACACGTTGAGCAGCACTTCGCTGTCGGAGTTGGTGTTGATGTGGCGGCGGTCGATCCGGAACATCTCGTCCTTGAGCTGTTCCATGTTCGTCAGGTTGCCGTTGTGCGCGAGCACGATGCCGAACGGCGCGTTGACGTAGAACGGCTGCGCCTCGGCCTCGCTCGAGGCCGAGCCGGCCGTCGGGTAGCGCACCTGGCCGATGCCCGCGGTACCCGGCAGGCTGCGCATGTTGCGGGTGCGGAACACGTCGCGCACCATGCCGTTGGCCTTGTACATGTGGAAGTTGCTGCCGTCCGCGGTCACGATGCCGGCTGCGTCCTGGCCGCGATGCTGCAGCAGCAGCAGGCTGTCATAGATGAGCTGGTTGACCGGGGAGTGAGAGATAAAACCTACGATGCCGCACATGGCATGGTCCTTCAAGGATACAAAAACGGTTTCGGCCGCTGCGCAATCAGATGTGGATATACGCAGCCAGCCCGTCGGGCAGGAACGGCTTCAGATCGCGCACGCCCTGCTCGGCGAAGGGACGCAACAGCCCGTTGCGCCAGAAATCCTGTTTCGGCAGTTCGGTCAGCCCGGCCGCGGCCACCAGCAGCAAGACCAGCAGCACGCCGCGCAGCAGCCCGAACAGCAGCCCCAGCGAGCGGTCCACGCCGCCCAGGCCGGTGGCCTGCGCCAGGCGCGACAGCAGCGCATTGGCCACGCCGGCGACCAGCACCACGCCGATCACGATCGCCCCGAAGGCTATCACCCACTGGGTCAGCGCCCCGCCCGGCCAGGTGGACGGAATATAGGGCAGCACGACGCCGACATAACGGCAGGCCACGAAAAACGCCACCAGCCAGCCGATCAGCCCGAAGATCTCGGAGACGAAGCCGCGCCACGCGCCGCGCAAGGCCGACAGACCGATCACCGCCAGCACGGCGTAGTCGAACGCGGTCAGCATCGGCGCTTACTGGGTCAGGCCCGCGTCGCGCACCTTCGCGATCGCCGCCGAGGCGGCCGCGCGGTCGGCGAACGGGCCCGCACGCAGCAGTGTAGTCGCGCTGCCGTCGGCCTGCTTGCGATGTTCGACATATGCGGGCACCCCCGCCGCTTTCAACTTGTCCGCCCAGCCGCGCGCGGTGGCCTCGTCCGGGAACGAACCCAGCTGCACCGCGAAGCGCGCGCCGGCGGGCTGCGACGGCGAGGCGCCGTTCGCGGCGGCCGCGCGCGCGG
>NZ_VWWK01000172.1:0-14608 GCF_011753035.1 Burkholderia sp. Ax-1720
TCGAGCGGGTGGTCCGGGGCGTCGAGCACGGCCTCGAGCAGCAGCACGTAATGGTCGAGCATGGCCTCCATGGTGGCGCGCTCGAACACGTCCTCGGCATAGGTCAGCGCCACCTCGAAACCGCCGGCGCGCTCGCGGGCGTCGAGCACCAGGTCGAAACGCGCGGTCTGGGTGCCGATCTCGTGGGTCGACACCTCCAGCCCCGGCAGGCGGATCGGGCCGCCATCCTCGCCGAGGTAGTTGAACATGGCCTGGAACAGCGGCGTATGGCCGAAGCTGCGCTGCGGCTGCAGCGCGTCGACCAGCTTGGTGAACGGCAGGTCGGCATGCGCATGCGCTTCCAGCACGCGCTCGCGCACCTGCGCGAGCAGGGCCGCGAAGCTCGGCAGCCCCGCCAGCTCGGCGCGGATCACCAGCGTGTTGACGAAGAAACCGATGGTGCGCGCCACCTCGGGCCGGTCGCGGCCCGCCACCGGCACGCCGACGCGGATGTCCTGCTGGCCGCTGTAGCGCGCCAGCAGCAGCTCGTAGGCGGCCAGCAGGGTCATGAAGGGGGTCGCGTCGGCGGCCGTGGAGATACGCATCAGCGCCGCGTGCAGCTCGGGCGCGAGCACCCGCGCGATGCGCGCGCCGGCGCCGCTGCGCAGCCCGGCGCGGGTGCGTGCCTTGGGCAGCTCCAGCACCGGATGATCCTGGCCGAGCCGCTCGCGCCAGTAGTCGAGCTGGCGCGCGAGTGCCCCGTCGTCGAGCCATTCGCGCTGCCAGAGCGCGTAGTCGCCGTACTGGATCCCGGCCGTCGAGGACGGCGCCGCATTCGCGCCGTCGCCCTTGCCGCTCGCCTCGTCGAGGCAGGCGGCATAGGCCGTCGCGATCTCGCCGACGAACACGCCGATCGACAAGCCGTCCGAGACGATGTGATGAAGCGCGACATGCAGCATGTGATCGTCGGCGCCGAGCGAGACCAGCGTGACGCGCAGCAGCGGCCCGCGCTCGAGATCGAAGGGCGCGGCCGAGCGGCTGGCCAGCAGCAGGTCGAGCGCCGGGCCCTCGCCTTCGGCCGTCAGGGTTTCCCAGCCGAATTCGCCGGCCACGGTGGTCTGGTACGGGATGCCGTCGACTTCGTCGAAGCGCTGGCGCAGGCTCTCGTGCGCTTCCACCACGCGCGCCAGCGCGGCGCGCAGCGCGCCGACCTCCAGCCGGCCGCGCAGGCGCACCGCGCCCGTCACGTTGTAGGCGGCGCTGGCCGGATCGAGGCGCCACAGGAACCACAGCCGCTCCTGCGCATGCGACAGCGGGAAACGCCGCTCGGCGCCGGGGAACGGCACGATCGGCAGGCGCGCGGCGTCGATGCCGCGCTCGCGCAGGCGGCCGCGGAACACGGCGCGCTTCTCGGGCGGGAGGGCGACATAGGCCGTCGAGATCGACAGCAGATCGTTCGACACTTCGCTCACGGATTCACTCTTCAGGTTCGGTTTCGGAACGGCCGACGGCCGCCTGGCAGCTGCTGCCGGCGGCCGGGCCGAGGCGCGTCGCGCGCGGTGGCGCGCGGCGCGGGGCGGGCTCGCTTCAGCGCGTCATCGCCACCAGCACGCGGCGCTTGCCGGCGAAGGGCGCGCGGCCATGCGACATCAGCAGGTTGTCGAGCAGCAGGATGTCGCCCGCCTGCCACGGGAACGACAGCATGGTGTCGCGATAGACGGCGCGGACCTCGTCGAGGATCGCGTCGTCGATCGGCGTGCCGTCGCCGAAATAGGTATTGCGCGGCAGACGGTCGGGCTCGACCACTTCGAGCATGGCCTCGCGCACGCCTTCCGGCAGATTGGTCACGTGGAACAGGTGGGCCTGGTTGAACCAGACCGTCTCGCCGGTGGCGGGATGGACCAGCTCCGACTGGCAGACCTGGCGCGTGCGCAGTTCCTCGCCGTCGTCCAGCCATTCCCAGGCGATCCGGTTGGCCGCGCAGTAGCGCTCCACGTCGGCGCGATCCTCGGTGCCGAACACCTGCTGCCACGGCAGGTCGAGGCCGTTGCCGTAGTTGCGCACGTACATCACGCCGTGCTCGGCGAAGCGGCGGCGCAGCGCCGGGTCGAGGCGCTGGTACACCAGCCGGCTGTCGGCCACCGGCGTGGCGCCGCCCTGCTCGGCCGCGATCTCGCAATAGAAGCCGATCGAGCCGGGCCACTTGAGCGTGTAGGACTGCTCGTTGTGCTGGTCGATCCACTGGCTGGCCGGATATTCGGTCGAGGAGAACACGCCCTTGTCGACGCGGCTGCGCGGCGTCGAGCCGAATTCGTATTCGTGGATCGGTTCGCCGAAGCGGCCGGCGAAGGCCTCGAAGCCGGCCGGCCCGACCGGCGCGAAGCCGCGCACCAGCACGCCGCCGTAGCGCGTCTTCTCGCGCGCGGCCAGCTCGGCCAGCGCCTCGGCGGCGCTTTCCAGCGCGGGCGCCGGGGCCGCCTCGCCGCCGGCCCCGGCCGGGCTCAGCACCAGCACGCGCGTGCCGTTCTGTTCGAGTTCGCGGGTATCGAGCGCCAGCGCCGGGCGCGTCGTCGTCATTGCGTCCATCCTGCCTCCGTCGGCAAGGCAGCCGGCGCCGCCGGCCGCGCCAGCGCGCGGCCGAGCGATTCGGCGACGCGCTCGAGCAGGGCCGGCAGCTCGGCTTCGAGATAGAAATGGCCGCCGGCGAAGGCGTGGAAGCCGCATTCGCCGCGCGTCGTGTCGCGCCAGCGCGCGACTTTGTCGGGGTCCGCGGTGGCGCTGTCGTCGCGGCCGGTAAACACCGTCACCGGGCAGTCGAGCGGCGCGCGGCCGGCATCGGCCGGGAACGCGGCGGGATAGATGCCGCACAGATGGAAATCGGCGCGCAAGGTGGGCAGCAGCAGCTCGATGAAGTCGCGATCGCACAGCAGCGCCTCGGGCGTGCCGCCGAGCGCGCGCAGCTTGTCGACCATCTGCTCGTGCGAGCAGCCAAGCCAGTGGGTTTCGTGCTTGCGCCGCGACGGCGCGATCGAGGCGGAAGCGCCGAGCCAGACCGGCAGCTCGGCCCCGCGCTCGCGCAGCGCATGGATCAGCTCATGGGCGACCAGCGAGCCCATGCTGTGGCCGAACAAGGCGTAAGGCCGGCTGCGATCGCGGCGCGCCAGCAATTCGGCGCCCAGCACGTCGAGCAGGCTGGGCCAGTCGCTCAGCACCGGCAGCGCGCGGCGCAGGCCGTGGCCGGGCAGCTCCAGCGCGATCAGCTCGACGCCGCGCGGCAGCGCTTGCGGCCAGCGCCGGTACAACGAGGCGGCGCCGCCCGCGTGGGCGAAACAGAACAGTTGCACGGGCGGCAAGGCCGCCGGCTGGCCGGCGTGGACCGACATCGCCGACATCGATCAGTTCGCCGCGCGCTTGGCGTCGTCGTCCATCGCGCGACGCAGGCTCGCCGGGCGCATGTCGGTCCAGACCTCGTCGATCCAGGCCAGGCACTCGGCCTTCTTGCCCGACTTGCCGGCCTCGCGCCAGCCGGCGGGAATCGCCTTGTATTCCGGCCAGATCGAGTACTGTTCCTCGTCGTTCACGACCACATGAAACGTCGTATCGTCATCGCCCCAGCTCATCGCTTGCTCCGTTCGACCGGCTTGCCGGCCAGTGAAAGATTGAATAAACGAATCTCATTTACACACCTCGGTGTGACGTGGCCCATTACGTCGAGCGAATCGAGGCGGCGTCGCCGGGCCCTGGGGCCGCTGCGAAGCTTCTCGTCCCGCAAATGAGAATCATTGGCATTTGGTTGCGTACTCTGACGGTCGCGCCCCGCCTTGTCAAGTGACTTCGCGCTTTGGCGAGGGACTTTTCGCCCGCCCGGCGGCCGTTTGGCGGACTTTCATCGATTCGAAACAGAATCCTGTTCGATGCATCCCCGGCCCGATCCGGAAGCGTTCCGCGCAGATTCTTGCGTGCCGGTTGATGCTTACATTCTGCAAATGAGAACCATTTGCATTAATTTCCAAACTATCGGAACATAGCGCCACTTCAAAACAGAATCAGAGAGAGCCGAACACCATGCAGGCCGAGATCCAACCGCATGCCGTCGCGCGAGCGTTCGTCCCGAGGGCCGTGCGCGCCAAGCCGGCCCGGGAGCGGCGCGGATGAGCGCTCGCCTGCCGCCCGCCACGGCCGACGAGGGCAAGGCCGACGATGGCGCCCTGCCCGAGCGCGCCATTCAGCTCGCCGCCGATGTCACCTTCAGCGCCCATGCCCTCGCCGAGCAGCCGCCGTTCTGCGCGCAGCCGCTGCGCGACGGCGAACTGCGCCTGTGGCTGCTGCGCCCCGAATGGCAGTTGCTGTCGAAGGAGGATGCCTTCGCGCGGCTTTCGCCGTTCGAGCGCAAGCGCGCCAAGTGCTTTCCGCAGCCGGCCATCGGCAAGCGTTTCGCGGTCGGGCGCGCGGTGCTGCGCGGCATCCTCGGCGGCATGCTCGGGGTGGCGCCGCAGGCGCTGGAGCTGGCCGACCACGAAAGCGGGCGCGTCACGCTCGGCTCGCCCGCCACGGCCGAGCCGCTGGAGATCGCCGTCGCCTATGCCGGCATCTGGATCCTGATCGGCGTGAGCACGCAGCCGCTCGGCCTGGCCACCGCGTTCTCGGTCGGCGAGGCGGTCGACCGGGACGAGCAGCATCGCATCCGGCTCGCCAGCGTCGCGCATGCCGCCGGCACGCTGTCGGCGGTCGGTTACCTGTCGCAGCCGCTGGAGGAACATGCGCATCGCGTGCATACGCACGACGCCGGTAGCTGGCGCGTGCTCGACCTGCCGATGCCGGGCCGTCAATGCGTGGCCGCGCTGGCCGCGCGCGAGATGCGCGAGGTGCAGGCGAGCGGCTGGAACACGTCGGTGAAGCTGCCGCCTTCGGCGCCGGCGGTATCGAAAACGCGCGCCGCCCGTCACGCGCGCAATGTCGAGGCAGGCAGCGGGCGCGGTTTCTGAAGCGCCGTCGCGCAACCATGCGCGACGATGCGCGCTCCTGCGCGCCGCCGCGCATCCGCCACTCACGCCTTCGCCTCGACGGCGGCTTTCCATCGTTCACAAACTTACTGTCCGACGCCTGCCACGCGGGCCGCGACGACATTGCCACGCCCGGGGCGCGTCGATATATTACGCACCACGCCTCGCGCGACGACGCATCGCGCAACAGGCCCGAGGACGCGATTTCGCGGCAGGCCGGCCGCCTCGCGCCCCTTCATCCGAATCAGACGGTGGATCGATGACGTCACGCAAGAATCGCTTCCTGGTGTACCTGCTCGCCGCCCTGCTCGGCGTGATCGCGGTGCGCGTGGTGCAGCACATCCGCGGCGAGCCCGACGGCTCGACGCCGCCCGTCACGGCGAGCGGCAAGCAGGAGGACAGCGCCGAGGAGGACAACCCGTTCGCCGAGAACGTGCCGGCCCACGACGCCTACGACAGCTTCATGGAGAAGCTCGGCGACGATCCGAAGTTCAAGCTGCTGCTGGCCGGCGACAAGCAGGGCAGCGGCCGCGAGAAGGGTTTCGGCCTCGCCCAGGATGGCCTGCCGCGCCTGACCGACGCACAGCTCGAACAGCGTCTGGTGTTGATGTCGAAGGTGGTGGGCGGGATGCCCGACGGCGATTGCCAGGCCCTGTCGCGGCCCACCGTGAACACCGCCGACAAGCAGCGCATGCTCGACAACGCGATCGCGCGTTTCAACGAAGCCGACGCGACGGCCTGGTTCGATTTCTCGCTGGCCTCGGCCAAGGCCGTGCTCGACAATACGCCGATCGCGCAGCCCGATCGCGCGGCGGTGACGGTCGCCCTGCAGAAGATCGTGCAGCAGGTGCCGCAGGCGGACCGCCAGAAATTCCTCGACGCCACCAGCAAGCCGGCCACCGCCACGCCGGCCGATACCTGCTGGGCGATGCGCACGCTGTATCGCAATGCCGCCGCGCTGGGCGAGCCGGACAAGGCCGCCATCGCGCGGGGGCTGGTGGTGGCGGTGAACTGAACGCCCGCTCCACGAGGCCGGCGCGTTCGATCCGGCGCCCGCCTCGCGACCTCTCCCGCTCCCGTCCCGCCGCCTTCCCGCCGCTCAGTAATCCAGCTCCAACGAAGCCATGAACACCCGCGGCATCCCAAGATACGCCGTGTTCGCCCCCGGGCTGCCGACGATGTTCCCATCGGCCACCGACGCGTAGTAATCCTTGTTGGTCAGGTTCACGACCTGGAAGCGCAGCGTGTCGTGGTGCCCCCAGAAGCGATCCGAATACCGCAGCCCGAGGTCGAAGGTGGCATAACCGGCCGCGAACGAATTATTGGTATTGGTGGCCGCGCGGCGCGACTCGACATGCACCGCGCCGGTCAGCGCCAGCCCGTGCGCGAAGGCCGGGTGGAAGTCGGCCGCCAGATCCGCCTTCAGCTTCGGCACGCCCACCACCAGCTGGTCGTTGGTCGAGGGCACGCCGGTATCGAGCAGCTTCGCGTCGATGTAGGTCAGCCCGCCGAACACGCTCAGGCTCGGCAGCGCATCGCCCTGCGCGAACAGCTCGACGCCGGTATTGCGCTGCGAGCCGATCACCGAGAACAGGTTGTCCGCCGCGCCGGTGCTGGCCAGCGGCCGCGTCATGCGGAACGCCGCCAGCGACAGCAGCAGGCTGTCGGACACCGCGTACTTGGCGCCGATCTCGATCTGGTGATCGCGATACGGCGACATGAACTGGTTCGCGTTGGCGGTGCCGGCCGGCGCCTGCTCGCCCTCCTCCACGCTGTCGGACCAGCTCGCGTAGGTGGTCAGCGAATTCAGCGGCGTGTAGATCAGGCTCACGGTCGGGCTCAGCAGCGCATCGCGCGAATCGGCGCTGCTGGTCTTGCCGGCCGCGTTGTAGCTGCGCTGGTCGATGAACGAGGTGCCGAGCACGCCCTGCACGGCCCATTGGCGGTTCAGGTGCAGCGTGTCGCCCACCACGATGGTCTGCTCGGTCAGCGTCGCGGAACGATACTGCCCGCCGTTGCCGGGCACCGGCGGCAAGGCGAACACCGCCGGATTGGCCAGGTTCGCGCTACCCAGCGGCGTGGCGATCGAATTGCGGTACGAATACTGGCCGTTGACGAAACCATTGGTCCCCAGCGTCAGGTCGTTCTCCATGCCGAGCACGCTGAAACGGCCGTTCAGCGACAGCAGGTTGCTGGCGATCGAGAAATGCGGCACCGCGTTGAAGTTCCGCGTGACCTTGTAGTCGCCGCTGTCGTCGACCAGGTTGTTGGTGATGCCGTACAGGCCGCGCTCGGCGTTCTGGTAGAGGAAGCCGACCTCGAGGCTCCAGTCGTCGTTGAACGCGTGCCGGAGCTTGATCGAGGCGGTATTGGTGGTCAGGTCGGTGCCGGCGCCGGGCTGGCCGTAGCCGAGCCGCGTCGGGTCGACGGCGGCCGGCAGCAGCGTGCTGCGCCCGCTGTCGTAGGTGATGCTGCCGGGCAAGCCGGTGATGCGCGTCGAGTAATGGCTGAAGTCGGTCTCGACGACGGTGCGGCTGTCGAGGTGAAAATCGAAGGCGGCGCTCAGCAGGGTGCGGTTGCTGCTGCTGCCGGGCGCCCAACTGCCGCCCTCGCCATGCACCAGGTTGAAGCGATAGCCGATCGCGCCGGCCGGCCCGACGCGCCCGCCGGCATCGAGGCCCTCGGTGAATTCGCTGTCCGAATCGTAGCCCTCGGTGAAGCGCAGCAGGGGCTTGTCGGTCGGCCGCTTGGTCTGGTAGTCGAACACGCCGGCGGGCGTGGCGGGCCCGTACAACGAACCGGCCATGCCGTTGAGCACCTGCACGCTGTCCAGGTTCTCGGCGGCGATCGCGGTGGTGCCGATCACGTTGAAGCCGTTCAGGCGCGTGTTCTGCACGATGCTGCCCTGGAAGCCGCGCGACTGCGGGCGCGACACCTCGTAACCCTGCTGGTTGCGGATCTCGACCGAGGGCAGGTAGCGCAGCGTGTCGTTCACGGTACGCGCCTGCTGGTTGACGATCAGGTCCCGCGGCACCACCGTGACCGACATCGCGGTATCGCGCAGCGACACCGTGCCGAACGGCCCCAGCCGGACCTGCTCGGTGTCGTACCGCGGCACCGAGGCGAAACCGCCGAGCGGCGCCGGCGCGCTGACGCTGATCTCGGGCAAGGCGGCGGCCTCGGGCGGCGTGGACGCGGCGTAGCTGCCGGCCGAGACCGCGAACACCGCGGGCCCGATCAGCCAGTCCTTTCTTTTCATTGCGGGGGTTCCTGCGAACGGAAATGCGAAGCGTCGCATTCTTACCGCAATATTTCCGAAGATATATCGAAAAACGGAAAACACTGTCTTTCCGTTTTTCGCGCCGATCCCGCTGGGCGCGACGCGCCCTTCGTGCTCGCGATCAGCCGCGCCGCGCCCCGATTTGACAATCCTTAAACAAAAGCAAACCTTTGCGCGCGCAAACGAGCCTCGCGCACCCTGCGCCAGCCCGCTGCGCTGCCGATAAGCAAGGCCACGGACAAGGAATTCGATAGGCACCTCATCGATTCGTCCGACCCGTGCATTCCCCTGCTTCTCCCCTGCCTCTTTTCACGGCCCAGGAACGGACCATCCCATGCGTCTCAAGCATCTCTCTGCCAAGGCTTCCCTGTTGCTCACGTTCGGCGCGCTGAGCCTGGTCGTCCTGATCGTCTCGGGCTTCTCCCTGAAGGCGCTCGGCGACGCGAACCAGCGTTTCTATCGCTACGTCAACGGCATCAACGCACGCGCCGACATGGCCCGCGCGATCCGCGCCGCCGTCGACGATCGCGCGGTGGCCGTGCGCAACCTCGTGCTGGTCAGCTCGCCGGCCGACGTGGAGCTGGAAAAGGCCGCCGTGCTCGCGGCCGAGCAGCGCGTCGAAACCCATCTCGAGCAGTTCGGCCGGATGGTCGCGAACGCGCGCGACATGTCGGACGAGTCGCGCCACCAGGCCGCCGAGATCGCGCGCATCGAGGGGCTGTACCGGCCGGTCGCGCTCGACATCGACCGCCTCGCGCTGGCAGGCCAGCACGACGCCGCGGTCGCCGAGATCATCGAGAAGTGCCGGCCGCTGCTGGCCGCGCTGATCCAGGCCTCGAACGCCTATGCCGACGCCACCAGCCGCCGCTCGGCCGAGCTGATCGCCGAGGCCGAGGCGCGTTACGCGGTGGAGCGCGCGCTGCTGGTGGCGATCTGCCTGGTCGCGATCGCCATCGCGGTGGCGGCCGGCGTCTTCATCACGCGCCGCCTGCTGCGCTCGCTCGGCGCCGAGCCGGCCGAGCTGGCGAGCATCACGCAGCGCGTCGCCACCGGCGACCTGAGCCCGGTGCCGGGTGCCGGGCGGGCGCCCGCCGGCAGCGTGCTGGCCTCGATGGACGAGATGCAGCGCAGCCTGGTGACGCTGCTGGCCCAGGTGCGCGCAGCCGCCGAGAACATCGCCTCGGGCTCCGGCCAGATCGCGGCCGGCAATACCGACCTGTCCTCGCGCACCGAGCAGCAGGCCGCCTCGCTGCAGGAAACCGCCTCGAGCATGGAGCAGCTCACCGCTACCGTGAAGCAGAACGCCGACAACGCGCGCCAGGCCAATACGCTGTCGGCCAACGCCTCCGAGGTGGCCACGCGCGGCAACACGGTGGTGGGCCGCGTGGTCGAGACGATGGGCGAGATCAGCAGTAAGTCGGCGCGGATCGCCGACATCACCGGCATCATCGAGGGCATCGCCTTCCAGACCAATATTCTGGCGCTGAACGCGGCCGTCGAAGCGGCGCGCGCCGGCGACCAGGGGCGCGGCTTCGCGGTGGTGGCCGGCGAGGTGCGCAGCCTCGCGCAGCGCTCGTCGAGCGCCGCGCGCGAGATCAAGGAGCTGATCGGCGGCTCGGTGCAGCAGATCGGCGACGCGGCCCGGCTCGCCGACGAGGCCGGCGCCACCATGACGGCGGTTACCCAGGCGGTCGGCCAGGTGACGGATATCGTCGGCGAGATCGCCGCCGCCTCGGCCGAACAGAGCCGCGGCATCGAGCAGGTCAACCAGGCGATCACGCAGATGGATCAGGTCACGCAGCAGAACGCGGCGCTGGTCGAGGAAGCGGCGGCCGCCTCGACGGCGCTGGAGGACCAGGGGCGCCAGCTCAATGCCAGCATCGCGGTGTTCCGCATCGACACGGCGACGGCTCGCGCCTGAGCCCGGGCAGGCCGCCGCCGCGATCCACGAAATTCGCGCGGCTCGAGCGGTTCGAGCGACTCAAGCCGCTAACTCGATTCACTCGGCCGGCTCGGCGCCCCGGCGGCGCACCTTGCCGCCGCCATCCCGGGCCAGCTTGCCGCCCTCGGCGATCGCCATCTCGACGAAGGCCTCGGTCGCCACGCTGCGATAGGCGCCCTTGCGCAGCAGCAGCGCGGCGGTGCGCTCGGGCAGCGCCGGCTCCAGCCTGACCAGGCGCAGCCCCGGCTGCTCGCGCGCGATCGCCGCCGGCAGCAGCGTGGCCAGCGTGCCGCGCCGCACCAGCTCGATGCTCGCGCCGATCGAATCGACCTCCATCGCGATGCGCGCCGCGATGCCCTGCGCGCGCAGGTAGCGGTCGATGGTATGGCGCGTCGCGAACTCGCCATGCAGCAGCACCAGCGCCTCGTCCGCCAGCTCCCGCGCCGGCAGCGCCGTGCGCCGCCGCGCGCGCGGATGCGCCTCCCCCACCACCATCGCCAGCGTCTCGACGAACAGCGGTCGCACCTCGATCTCGGGCGACTGCGTCTGGCTGAAGGCGATGCCGAGATCGATCGCATCCTCGTTGAGCATCGCCTCCATCGCATCCTGGGTCGATTCCACCAGGTCCAGCGTGATGCCCGGATAACGCCGATGAAAACCGTCGAACAGCGGCCCCACCAGGTAGGCGGTGAAGGTCGGCGTGACCGCGATGCGCAGCGCGCCGCGGCTCAGCTCCCGCACGTCGTGGATCGCGCGCCGCCCCGCCTCGAGGTCCTGCAGCGCGCGCCGCGCATGCTGCAGATAGGCGACGCCCGCGTCGGTCAGGCCGATCGCGCGGCCCGAGCGATCGAGCAGCGGCGCGCCCAGCGCGTCCTCGAGCTGGCGGATCTGTTGCGACAGCGTCGGCTGCGAGACGTGCAGCGCCTCGGCCGCGCGCGTGAAGTTGCGGTGTTCGGCCACCGCGAGGAAATACCGGATGTGCCGCAGCAGCATGAGGGTCCCTGAACTATTGGTTTTACCAATGCCGATGATAATAAACCGGTCTTGGACGCTATGGCAGCGGCGGCGCATGCTGCGCTCATCGGTTCATCACCGGACCATGAAGGAGCGACCATGCAGGACATCATCGACGGCTTCCTGAAGTTCCAGCGCGAGGCCTTCCCGCAGCGCTCGGCGCTGTTCCGCGAGCTGGCCGGCAGCCAGCATCCCCGCACCCTGTTCATCTCCTGCTCGGACAGCCGGCTGGTGCCGGAGCTGGTCACGCAGCGCGAGCCGGGCGACCTGTTCGTGATCCGCAACGCCGGCAATATCGTGCCGTCCTACGGCCCCGAGCCTGGCGGCGTGAGTGCTTCGGTGGAATACGCGGTGGCCGCGCTGGGCGTGAGCGACGTGGTGATCTGCGGCCATTCCGATTGCGGCGCGATGACGGCGATCGCCACCTGCCGCTGCCTCGACCACATGCCGGCGGTGCGCAGCTGGTTGCGTTATGCCGATTCGGCGAAGGTGGTGAACGAGGCGCGCGAGCATGCCGACGAGCGCGCGCGCGTCGATTCGATGGTGCGCGAGAACGTGATCGCCCAGCTCGCCAACCTGCGCACGCATCCTTCGGTGCGGCTGGCGCTGGACCAGGGGCGGCTCGCCCTGCACGGCTGGGTCTACGAGATCGGCACGGGCTCGATCGAGGCGCTCGACGGCGCCACCGGCCGCTTCGTCTCGCTCGCCGAACATCCGAATGTGCGCGCCACGCCGGCGCGACTCGGCGCGGCCGCCTGAGCCACGCCCTTCCCCCTCATCGTTCATCGACGATTTCCGTCGCCTTCACCCAGAAAGGAGTCAAGCATGCCCCAGTCGCAAACCAGCCAGGCGCCGCGCCAGGCCCTCACCGACACGATCCTCGACGCGAAGATCCGCAAGGACCTGAGCTTCGAGCAGATCAACGAAGGCACCGGCCTGAGCCTGGCCTTCGTCACGGCGGCCCTGCTCGGCCAGCACGCGCTGCCCGAGGCGGCCGCGCGCGCGGTGGCCGCCAAGCTCGATCTCGACGAGCACGCGGTGCGCCAGTTGCAGACCATCCCGCTGCGCGGCAGCATCCCCGGCGGCGTGCCGACCGATCCGACCATCTATCGCTTCTACGAGATCGTGCAGATCTACGGCTCGACGCTCAAGGCGCTGGTCCACGAGCAGTTCGGCGACGGCATCATCAGCGCGATCAACTTCCGGCTCGACATCAAGAAGGTCGACGATCCCGAAGGCGGCTCGCGCGCGGTGATCACGCTGGACGGCAAGTACCTGCCGACCAAGCCGTTCTGAAGCGGCGCGGGCCGGCGCGCCCTCGCCGCGACACGTCAGGGCGCCTTGGCCTTGACGGCGGCGGAGGAGACGGAGGCGGCACCGGCCGGGCCCGGCGTCCAGATGCGGATGTCGGTGGCCTTCACGGCCACCGGGATCATGCCGGCCGCGCGATAGGTATCGGCGATGCGCTGCTGCTCGGCGAGCTGGTCGCGACGCACCGGCACGATCTCGTAGCTGCGCCGGCTGTTGGCGAGCGTGACGGTCGCCTCGGGCAGGTTGCCCCAAACGGGCGCGAGAATTTTCGCCGCCTCGTCGGGATGCGCCTTGACCCACCTGCCGGTCTGGTTCAACAACTCGAACACCGCGCGCAGCGCATCCGGGTGCCGTTCGACGAAGGCATCGGTGGCGGTATAGAAGCGGTTGTACTCGGCCAGGCCGTCGCGCCCGTCGGCGATCACGCGAACGTGGTCGTCGCGCTGCTCGGCGGCGAGGAACGGATCCCAGATCACCCAGGCATCGACATTGCCGCCGCGAAACGCGGCCAGCGCGTCGGACGCTTCCAGGTAGCGGATATCGACGTCGCCCGGCGCGAGCCCGGCACGCTTGAGCGCGGCCAGCAGCAAATAATGGCAGCCCGAGCCCTTGGCCACCGCCACGCGCTTGCCGCGCAGGTCGGCCACGCCGCGGATCGCCGAATTGGCCGGCACGATGATGGCTTGCGCCGAGGGTGCCGAGGTTTCCTCGGCGTAGTAGGTGAGCGGCGCGTGGGCCGCCTGGGTGAACAGCGCGAAGGCGTCGGCCACGTCGGCGTTGAGGTCCACGCTGCCGCTGTTCATCGCCTCCAGCAGCCCGCTGGAGAACTCGTGCCAGCGCACGTCGTAGCCGAGCGCGCCGAGCCGCCGCTCGAGTTCGCCGTTGCGCTTGAGCAGGATGAACAGCGTCGAGGAACGCTGGTAGCCGATCGACACCGTATCGCGGGCGAGCGCGGCGCTCGAATACGAGGCGACGGCGGCGCCGACGCCGAACGCCAGCAGCGAACGGCCGAGCAGGCGCAGCACGGCGCGACGCCGGCCGGCGAACGATGGCATGGACCACGACGACATGAACAGGACTCCGGAGCGGGTGAGCCGGGAACTATAGCGAAGCCGGATCGGGCCGCTAACCATCGATATCGCATATCGTTAGCAGCGCGCGTCGCCGTCCCGCGCCGTGCGCTCGGCTGGCGAGCGTCTTGCAGGGGTATCACTGCGGCTTTCGATTTGTCCTGCTACATTGCATCCATCCACCGGCCCGCGGGCCCACGGATGCGTCCGGCAGAGGCGAGCCGCGTGCCTGTCTCGCCCCTGTCGTTGCGCGTACCACCAAAACCATCAATCTTCAGGAGAAAGTCAAGATGCGTACGACCCGCAAGCTGTCTCTTGCCGCGCTGACGTTGTCCCTCTCGCTCGGTATTTCCGGTATCGCCCTGGCCCAGACCGACGCCGCCGCCCCCGGCGCCGATGCCGCCGCCGCGGCCAGCACGCCGACCAAGGCCGAGAAGCGCAAGGCCGCCCGTGCCAAGCGCAAGGCCGAACACAAGGCCGCGCGTGCCAAGAACACCGCCGAACTGAAGGATCTCGAGAAGAACGGCTACAAGCCCTCGGCCAACGATCCGAACTACCCGGACGACCTGCAGAAGGCACAGCAGCGCGCGGCGGCCGCCAAGGCCGCCTCGGGCCAGTAAGCCAGGCGGTATCCCGCCACGACAGCACCGGCTGCACGCGCCGCCGGTGCTGGTTCCCCCGCCGGACCTTCCCTTTCCTCTCTCCTCCTCCGCCGCCGACGAACGCGTCGATCGACTCAAGTCGCGATAGCCACGTGCATCGCTCTTCAGGGATGCGAAACAGGCGAATTCGCGCCGCCGTCGCGCCCTGCCGCCCGACCGGCTTCCATCAGCGCATCAAGCCTGGCCTTGCCCCGCCGCCGTGAGTCGACGCGCCGTCAACGCACGTATCGGCGCCGAGGCATGCGCCGCCGCGCCGGTCCGCGAGGCACGCGCCCCGGCGAACCCGGCGCCGCCGATCGACACCCCCGGGGAGAGCGGAAGAGCGGCGTGGAGGGAAAGAGTGGTAA
>NZ_VWWK01000173.1:0-14629 GCF_011753035.1 Burkholderia sp. Ax-1720
CATTGCGCGGCCAGCTCGCGCAGCGCGGCGCCGAGCGCGGCCACGCCGGGGTCGTCGGCCAGCGTGGCGCGCGTCTCGAAGATCGGCGCGCCGGCCAGCGCGGTGGCGTCCAGCCAGGCGCGGATCTCGGCGGACACCTCGGCGATGCGCGCCGCGTCGACGCGATCGCACTTGGTGAGCGCGACGATGCCGTGCCTGACGCCGAGCAGTTCGAGGATCGCGAGGTGTTCGCGGGTTTGCGGCATCACGCCGTCGTCGGCGGCGATCACCAGCAGCGCCACGTCGATCCCGCAAGCGCCGGCCGCCATGGTGTGCACCAGCCGCTCGTGGCCGGGCACGTCGATCATGCCGAGCACCTCGCCGTTGTCGAGCGGCGTGTAGGCGTAACCGAGCTCGATCGAGATGCCGCGCGCCTTCTCCTCCTTCAGGCGATCGGTATCGACGCCCGTCAGCGCACGCACCAGGGTGGTCTTGCCATGATCGATATGGCCGGCGGTACCGACGATCACGAGCGCGCGTCCCGCGTCGCGGCCGCCTCGCAGAGCGCGAGCAGCTCGGCCTCGTCGGCGGCTTCCAGGCAGCGCAGGTCGAGCCGCAGCGCATCGTCGGCGATGCGTCCCACCACCGGGCGCGCCCAGCCGCGCAGGCGCGTCTCGAGCTGGCCCAGCGCACGACCGCCGCGCTTGCCGGAAGCCACGCGCACCACCAGCCCGTGGCTGGGCAGCACGTCGACCGGTAGCGCGCCGCTGCCGATCTGGCTGAACATCGGCTCGGTGCCGACCGTGTAGGCCTCGCCGATCGCGCGCTGGAAAGCCGGCAGCACGCGCTCGGCGGCCGCCGCGATCTCGGCGTGCGAGCGCGTGAGCAGGCGCAGCGTGGTCAGCCGCTCGCGCAGGAACTCGGGCGAGCGATAGAGACGCAGCACCGGCTCCAGCGCGGCGAGCGTGAGCTTGCCCACGCGCAGCGCACGCTTGAGCGGATGCTTCTTGATCTTCGCCACCAGCTCGCGCGAGCCGACGATCAGGCCCGCCTGCGGGCCGCCGAGCAGCTTGTCGCCGCTGAAGGTGACCAGGTCGGCGCCGGCGGCGATGGTGTCGCGCACGGTCGGTTCGCGCGGCAGGCCCCATTGCGCGAGATCGACCAGGGTGCCGCTGCCGAGATCGACGGCCACCGGCACGCCGCGCTCGCGGCCGAGCGGCGCGAGCTCCTCGATCGTGACTTCCTTGGTGAAGCCGCTGATCGCGTAATTGCTGCAATGCACCTTCATCAGCAGCGCGGTGCGCGCGCCGATCGCCTCGGCGTAGTCGCGCGCATGCGTGCGATTGGTGGTGCCGACCTCGCGCAAGCGCGCGCCGGCGCGGCTCATGATTTCGGGAATCCGGAACGCGCCGCCGATCTCGACCAGCTCGCCGCGCGAGACCACCACCTCCTTGCGCGCGGCCAGCGCCGACAGGCTCAGCAGCACGGCGGCCGCGTTGTTGTTGACCACGGTGGCCGCCTCGGCGCCGGTCAGCTCGCAGATCAAGCCGTCGATCAGGTCGTCGCGATCGCCGCGCCGGCCGGTTTCCAGGTCGAACTCGAGGTTCATCGGCCGCGTCAGCGCGGCCGTCACGGCCTGCACCGCCTCGTCGGGCAGCAGCGCGCGGCCGAGGTTGGTGTGCAGCACCGTGCCGGTCAGGTTGAACACCGCCTTCATCTCGCCTGCGTCGGCCGCGGCGAGCCGCGCGGCCACCTCGGCGGCCACGCCGGCCTCGTCGGGCGTCACGGCGCCCGCCGGATCGCGCCGAGCCGCCTCGCGCCAGGCGTCGAGCGCGGCGCGCACGGCCGCCAGCACGCGCGTGCGGCCATGCGAATCGACCAGCGAGCGCAGCGGCGCGGACGACACCAGCCGCTCGACCGAGGGCACGCGCGCCAGCAGGGCGTTCAGTTCATTGAGGCCGGTATCGCTCAAGGACGGGCTCCGTTCACGATGCGTCGGAGGAAGGCAGCTCGGGCCACAGCAAGGGGTTCGGCGAACTGCGCCGGTAGCCGGCCTCGTTCATCAGCAGGTCGAGCGTGAGGCTGGCCAGATCGTCGGCGAGCGGCTCGAAGGCGTAATCCTTCTCCTGGTAGCCGATCTTGCGGTAGGTATGGCATTCGTCGCAGGACTCGGCCTTGATCGCCTCGCTGCCGCCCTCGATGCCGTGATAGGCGATGCCCTTGGTCGAATCGCAGTTCGAGCACTTGGTGCGGACCATGTGCCATTCGCTGCTGCACAGCGAGCACTGCAGGAAGCGATAACCCTGCTGCGCGCCGACGCGGATCACGCTGGCCACCGGATGCGAGCCGCACACCGGGCACAGGCCCGGCTGGTCCAGGTAGGGCACCTCGGCCGGTTGCACGCGCGAGGCGAGATCGGTCCACACCACCTGCAGCGCGGCCGCGATGAACGGCGCCGAGGCGGGCTCGACCTCCTCCACCCGCAGCGCGACGATCGCGTCGGCCTGGGCGTCGAGTTGGGCGGGCGTCTTCAGGCGAAGCTGGTCGATCAGCTTGGCCAGCGGCGGCGTGACCAGCCCGGCCTGCTCGATGCCGTCGAGCAGGCGCTGCAGCACGTCCTGCCACAGCGGATCGCGCGGGCCCGACATGGCCGGCACGATCGGCATCGAATGCATCTGCGCGTGGCGCACGGCCTCGGGCGTGGGCGGGGTGGCCGCGAGCGTGCCGAGCACGGCATGCTGGGCGTCGGCCAGCGTCGCCATCAGGCGCAGGTAGCCGGAAATCGGATTGAGGTCGGCCAGCTTGCGCAGCCGCGCGGCGCGCTCGGCGAACACGCTGGCGCGTTCGGGAAGCCGGAAGCGGGGAATCGCCGAATGATCGAGGGCCGCGATGTCGTTCGGGTCGAGGATGCGTTGTGTCACGTGGGTCACCTAATACTGTCTGGCCGGCGCCGCGATACGGGCGCCGGATGTTTCGCCGCGATCGACCTTTCGCGGGACGCGGCAGCCGCCGCGGATTCTCATGCCGATCGGGTGGGGTTGCCGGCTCGGGCGCCGGTCGTGTCGGCAGGCGGCAGGCGAAGCACCGCGGTGAAGAATAGCAGCTTCCGGGGGCGCTTCGCCAACGCCCGCGCGCGGATCGGATTCGATTACCCGGCTTGCGCCGCGCAATCGAAATGGATTCGTGCCGAGCCGGGTGGAAATCGGCCGATGCGCTCGATCGTGGACGGCGGATGCGCCGCGAAAGGCGGGCTGGATCGGCGGGCTGGATCGCGCCGTTTCGACCGCCAGCCCGACGCGACGCCCTCGCCTGCCGGCCCCGCCGGTTCCGCTCGTTCCGCGCGCCGCGCCGGGGCCGAAACGGCGAAGGCGATCCGGTGGCCGGATCGCCTTCGCGCCTGCGTCCGGGGCCAGGCATCGACCCCGGATCGTCCTGGCCTCAATGCGGCCGTCCCGACTCCTTCACCGCCTGCCGGAACCACTTCGGATGATGCTTGCGGGCCCAGCCGAGCGTGACGGTGCCGCGCACCATCGCGCCGATCGAGCCCTTCACCCACAGCGCCGCGTAGATGTGGACGATGATGCTGGCGATCAGCACGAAGGCGGCCACCGCATGCGCCACCGCCGCGAGGCGAATCACCTCGATCGGGAAGTACAGCGAGAAATACCGCCGCCAGATCACGATGCCCGACAGCAGCAGCACCAGCAGGCAGGCCACCAGCGTGAAGAACAGCAGCTTCTGGCCGGCGTTGTAGCGGCCGATCGGCGGCAGGTTCTCCTCGCGGTTGTTCAGCACGTCGTCCATCTGCCGCAGCCACTGGCGATCGTCCGCGTCGATCAGGTTGTGGTGCCAGTAGCGCAGCACCATGATCGCGAAGGACACGAACATCACCACGCCGACGAAGGGATGCAGGATCCGCGTCCACTGCCCGCCGCCGAACAGCGCGGTGAGCCAGAACATCGACGGATGGAACAGCGCGAGCCCCGACAGCGCGAGCAGCACGAACGAGATCGCGGTGATCCAGTGATTCGAGCGCTCGTTCGCCGAGTAGCGCACGATCAGGTTCGGATCTTCATGGCTCATTTCACGTCCTCCTTGATCCGGCGGGCTTCCTCGCGGGCGGCGGTTTCATCCTCCTCCGTCACCTCGTTCGGGCCGATGCGCGTGTAGTGGAAGAACCCGGCCAGCGCGGTCAGCGCGAGGCCGGCCACCGCCAGCGGCTTGGCGATGCCCTTCCACAGCTTCACGAACGGGCTGATCGACGGGTTGTCGGGCAGGCCGTGGTAGAGCGAGGGCTTGTCGGCGTGATGCAGCACGTACATCACGTGGGTGCCGCCCACGCCCTGCGGATCGTACAGCCCCGCGTTGGCGAACCCGCGCTCCTTGAGGTCGACCACGCGATCGGCGGCCTGCTGCTTCATGTCCTCCTTGGTGCCGAACATGATCGCGCCGGTCGGGCAGGTCTTCACGCAGGCCGGCTCCTGCCCGACCGCGACGCGATCCGAGCAGAGCGTGCACTTGTAGGCGCGATGGTCGGTCTTCGAGATCCGCGGGATGTTGAACGGGCAGCCGGTCACGCAATAGCCGCAACCGATGCAGTTCTCCTCGTGGAAATCGACGATGCCGTTGTTGTACTGCACGATCGCGCCCGGCGAGGGACAGGCCTTCAGGCAGCCCGGATCCTCGCAGTGCATGCAGCCGTCCTTGCGGATCAGCCACTCGAGGTCCCCGGCCGGGTTCTCGTATTCGGTGAACCGCATCACCGTCCAGGAATGCTCGGTGAGGTCGGCCGGATTGTCGTAGACGCCGACGTTGGTGCCGATTTCGTCGCGCAGGTCGTTCCACTCCATGCACGCCGTCTGGCACGCCTTGCAGCCGATGCACTTGGATACGTCGATCAGCTTGGCGACGGTTCCGGTGACCGGGTCGCGCGCGGTCGGCGGCGGCGTGGTGGTGGCGGACACCCGTTTGATGTCCAGCGATTGCAATGCCATCTCGGGTTCCCCTTATGCCTTTTCCACTTTCACCAGGAACGACTTGAATTCCGGTGTCTGCGAGTTGCCGTCGCCCACGGACGGAGTCAGGGTATTGGCGAGATAACCGGGCTTGGTGAGCCCCTTGAAACCCCAGTGCAGCGGAATGCCGACCGTCTGCACCTTGCGGCCGTCCACCGTGAGCGGCTTGATCCGCTTGGTCACGAGCGCCACCGCCACGATGTAGCCGCGGTTCGACGAGACCTTGACCATGTCGCCGTGCACCACGCCCACCTCCTTGGCCAGGTCCTCGCTGATCTCCACGAACTGCTGCGGCTGCACGATCGAGTTCAGTCGCGCGTGCTTGGTCCAGTAGTGGAAATGCTCGGTCAGGCGATAGGTGGTGGCCGTGTGCGGGAACTTGTCCGGCGTGCCGAACGCGGCCCGGTCGTCCGGGAACACACGCGCGGCCGGGTTGTTCAGCGCACGCGGGTTGCCGGGGTGGAACGGGTTCGCGGCCAGCGGCGTCTCGAACGGCTCGTAGTGCTCGGGGAACGGGCCTTCGTTCATGCCGTCGCGGGCGAAGAACCGCGCCACGCCCTCGGGATTCATGATGAAGGGCCCCATGCCGTTCTCGGGCGGTTCGTCGACCTTGTAGTCGGGCACGTCGTAACCGGCCCAGGCGCGGCCGTTCCAGCCGATCAGCTTGCGGGTCGGGTCGAAGGGCTTGCCGGCGGTGTCGCAGGAGGCGCGGTTGTAGAGGATCCGCCGGTTGGCGGGCCAGGCCCAGGCCCAGCCGAGCGTCTGGCCGATGCCGGTCGGGTCGGCGTTGTCGCGCCGCGCCATCTGGTTGCCGGCCGCCGTCCAGGCGCCGCAGAAGATCCAGCAGCCGCTCGAGGTCGAGCCGTCGTCCTTCAACTGCGCGAAGCCGGCCAGTTGCTCGCCGCGCTTGACCAGCACCTTGGTCGGATCCTTGGGGTCGGTCAGGTCGGCCAGCGCGCGTCCGTTGAACTCCATCGCGAGTTCCTCGGGCGTCGGGCTTTCCGGGTCCGCGTACGGCCAGGTCAGGTTGACGATCGGATCGGGATACTTGCCGCCGTCCTTCTTGTAGGCCTCCCGCATGCGCAGGAACAGCCCCGACATGATCTCCAGGTCGCTGCGCGCCTCGCCCGGCGCGTCCGCGCCCTTCCAGTGCCACTGCAGCACGCGCCCGGAATTCACCAGCGAGCCGCGTTCCTCGGCGAAGCAGGTGGTCGGCAGGCGGAACACCTCGGTCTTGACCGCCGCGGGGTCGACCACGTTGTAGTCGTCGTGCGGCTTCCAGAACTCGGAGGTCTCGGTGGCCAGCGGATCCATGATCACCAGCCACTTCAGCCTGGCCAGCGCGGCCGCGGTCTTGGCCTTGGACGGCGCCGCCGCCAGCGGGTTGAAGCCCTGGCAGATATAGCCGTTCATCTTGCCCTGGGCCATCAGCTCGATGGTCTGCAGCAGGTCGTAGGGCTTGTCGAGCTTGGGCAGGTAGTCGTAACCGAAGTTGTTCTCGGCGGTGGCCGAATCGCCCCACCAGGACTTCATGAAGCTGACGAAGAAGGCGCGGTAGTTCTTCCAGTAGCTGAGCTGGTTCGGCCGCAGCGGCTGGCTGGCGCGCTTCTTGATGTAGCCCTCGTAGTCCTGCTCGGCCTGCGACGGCAGCGTCATGTAGCCCGGCAGCAGGTTCGACATCAGGCCCAGGTCGGTCAGCCCCTGGATGTTCGAGTGGCCGCGCAGCGCGTTCATGCCGCCGCCGGCGATGCCGATGTTGCCGAGCAGCAGCTGCACCATCGCGCCGGTGCGGATCATCTGCGCGCCCACCGAGTGGTGCGTCCAGCCGAGCGCGTAGAGGATCGTGCCGGCGCGCCCGGGCACCGCCGTGGTGGCGAGCATCTCGCACACCTTGAGGAACTTGTCCTTGGGCGTGCCGCAGATGCGCTCCACCATCTCGGGCGTGTAGCGCGAGTAGTGCTGCTTCATCAGCTGGTAGACGCAGCGCGGATGCGCGAGCGTCGCGTCGACCTTCACGAAGCCGTCGTCGCCGCGTTCGTAGTCCCAGGTCGACTTGTCCGGATAGGCGTGCTTGTCGGGGTTGTAGCCCGAGAAGATGCCGTCGTTGAAGGCGTAATCCTCACGGACGATGAAGGGGAAATCCGTGTAGTTCTTGACGTACTCGTGCTGGATCTTGTCGTTCGTCAGCAGGTAGTTGATCACCCCGCCGAGGAAGGCGATGTCCGTGCCGGTACGAATCGGTGCGTAGTAATCCGCCACCGATGCCGTGCGTGTGAAGCGCGGGTCCACCACCACCAGTCGCGCCTTGCGGTGCGCCTTGGCTTCCGTGACCCACTTGAATCCGCAGGGATGTGCCTCTGCGGCATTGCCACCCATCACCAGGATGACGTCTGCGTTCTTGATGTCGACCCAATGGTTCGTCATCGCGCCGCGGCCAAACGTCGGGGCAAGACCTGCCACCGTCGGGCCGTGTCAGACACGTGCCTGGTTGTCGAACGCGAGCATCCCCAGACTGCGAACCGTCTTGTGGGTCAGGTAACCCACCTCGTTGCTGCCGGCCGAGGCGGCCAGCATGCCGGTCGTCAGCCAGCGGTTGACCTTCTGGCCGTCCGGCGTGGTCTCGACGAAGTTCGCGTCGCGGTCTTCCTTCATCAGCTTCGCGATACGGTCGAGCGCCGCTTCCCAGGAGATCGGCTCCCACTTGTCGGAGCCGGGCGCGCGGTATTCGGGCTGCGTGAGCCGGCTCGGGCTGTGGATGAAGTCGATCAGGCTCGCGCCCTTCGGGCACAGCGTGCCGCGATTGACCGGGTGGTCGGGGTCGCCTTCGATGTGGATGATGCTCGACTTGGCGTTTTTCGCGCCGTCACCGAGGGAATACATGAGGATCCCGCAGCCCACCGAGCAATACGGGCAGGTGTTGCGGGTTTCGACAGTACGCGCCAGCTTGTATTGGCGGACCTCCGCGAGTGCTTCGGCGGGCGAGAATCCCAACAGGGCGAGACTCGATCCGGCGAGCGTGGAGGCCGTCACCTTCATGAACTGGCGCCGGGACATGTGGAGCATGATGGTCTCGGCTGTGATGTACGGGGAACAATCTTTTTGTGACGACATTGTCGCGCGACGATTTTACGCTGATTAATCCGCCCCCGGATATCGGACAAATCAACGTTGCGCATTTTGTTTATAGGAAATGAAATTGCCGATGGGTAGTGGGGCGGGTCCGGATTTTCACGTCGCGGGGCGGACTTCCGGCGCGGAACTGCTCGATGAGAATCCTTGACCGGCAAGGGATTTCGTCACGCTCAGAAAGTCTCGTTGTATATTTAAAAATATAGCGATTCGATATCCGTCCTTCGATCGCACCGCTCGGGTCGATTCGAAATCTCCAAGCAAGAAAATCACCGGAATGCGAATTGTTCGCACAAGGAATCCAACACGCTATATCCAAATAAACATAGCGATTCACGCCAGGCGATTCCGCAAATCGATTGGAACGCGAGCAAACAAGAGCGGCGGGCGCACGTCCTAGCGTGCGCCCGCCGACGGGAGAAATCAGGAAGAAAAGCCGCTCAGCTCGCGTCGCGCGGTTCGGCGAGCTGGAACAGGCAGTCGCCGCGGCGCACCTGCGCGGGCACACGGCGGCAGACCACCTCGCCGGCGGCCTCGAAGCAATGGACCACCGGCTCGCGCAGCGGCGTGTCGGGGAAGTGGATGCGCGCGGCCGGCTGGCCCTCGCGCACCACATCGCCCAGCTCGACCAGCGGCTCGAATACGCCGTGCTCGTAGGCATAGACGAAGTGCCGGGGCCCGCTGGTGCGCATGAAGCGCGTCACCGCCGGCGGGCCGTCCGGCACCAGCGGCCCGCGCAGCACGCCGAGGAAGCCGAGGAAGTTCAGCAGGCCCTGCCAGCCCTGGCGCAGCAGCGCCGCGTCGGTCATGCCGGCGCCGCCCAGCTCGGTCAGGATCGAGATCGCGCCCTGGCGCCGCGCCGCCGACGAGGCATAGCTGGGATTCGGCGCGTTGAGGTAGGCGCGCGGCATGCCGAAGGCGCTCAGCAGGGCCTTCACGTGCTGCTCCTCCTCGGCGTCGCGCGGCTCCAGCGCGATCAGGTTGCCGCCGTGATAGATCAGCGAACTGCCGCCCGAATGCAGGTCGACCAAATAATCGGCGCGCGCCAGCAAGGCGTGTTCGATGTAGTCGGCGATGATCTGGGTGGGCGTGCCGGCCGGGTCGCCGGGGAAGCTGCGGTTGAGGTTGCCGTCGTCGAGCGGCGAGGTGCGCAGCCCCGCCTCCGCCGCCGGGAAATTCGCCATCGGCAGCACGATCACCTGCCCGCGCACCTGCTCGGCCGGCAGTTCGCGGATCAAACGCGAACTGAGCACCTGGCCTTCGTATTCGTCGCCGTGATTGCCCGACATCACCAGCACCACCGGCCCCCCGCCGTTGCGGATCGAGGCGATCGGCACCGGCAGCCAGCCATAGGCGGAGCGGTGCACCGAATGCGGCAGGCGCAGGTAGCCGGCATGCTTGCCTTCGGCATCGAGGTCGATTTCACACTGGATCGGGTTCGGTCGTCGGGGGGATACGTCGGTCATGATCGGGTGGAGAAGCTCGGAAACGATAGTCGCAGCTTACCGGCATTCGCGCCGCTCCGGGGCGCGAGCCGCCCCCGCTCGGGAGCGCGCGAGGCCGCCGGCGCGGGCACGGCGCTTGCGGCGGCCGAGGGAAGCTTGCATCCGGCTTCGCGCCCGCCTTGCGAATCGATGGCGGGATCTGCCCCGCGTGGTGCCCGGCTCGCGCCGGGCTCGCGCCCGCCCGCCAAGGCCGGCGACGACGCCCGATGCGGCCGCCGTCGCCCCCTCGCCCGGACGATCGACTAAACTTTTCGGGACAGAATGCGTCCGACCGCCAAACCATCAACAGAATGCGCGCTCGCCGCGCCCGCGCTCGACACCATGAAGCCCTTGCTCTCGCAACCACCCGAAAAGCTCGTCAAGACCAATGTCAACTGGGCGCTCGACGCGTTCCGGCGCTTCTCCGCCGACCACTGCACCACCATGGCGGCCAGCATCGCCTTCTACTCCGCCTTCTCGCTCGCGCCGATGCTGGTGATGGTGATCGCCGTGGCCGGCTGGTTCTTCGGCGCCGATGCCGCGCGCGGCGAGGTGTTCAACCAGGTCCACAGCCTGATCGGCAACGACGCCGCGGCCGGCGTGCAGACCATCGTCGAGAACGCGCACCGCCGCGACAGCAATGGCGGCGCCGCGGCGGCGATTTCCTTCGTGATGCTGGCGATCGGCGCCTCGGCCACCTTCTCCTCGCTGAACACCGCGCTCGGCATGGTCTGGCCGAGCCAGGAAAAACGCTGGTCCTCGGTGTTCGGCCTGGTGCGGGTGCGGCTGATCTCGTTCGGGCTGGTGCTCGGCGTGGCCTTCCTGCTGATCGTGTCCCTGCTGCTCGACACCGCGATCACCTTCATCGGCCGCTGGCTGTGGGGCGCCACGCCCTTCGTGCTGGTCGGCAACCTGCTGCAGTTCACCGCCGGCATCGCGATCCTCGCCTGCGCCTTCGCGGCCCTGCTGAAGTTCCTGCCCGACGCGCACGTCACGCGCCGCGACGCGCTGACCGGCGGCATCGTCTCGGCCGTGCTGTTCTCGGCCGGCAAGAAGCTGTTCGCGCTGTACCTCGCGCACGCGGGCACCGCCAGCGCATTCGGCGCGGCCGGCTCGCTGGCGGTGCTGCTGATGTGGCTGTACTTCTCGGCGGCGGTGCTGCTGCTCGGCGCGGAATTCGCCGCCGCGCGCGGCGACGCGCGACGCGCACGCACGGACGCCGCGCACGAATAGGCAGAATCCCTGATTCGCCGGTGCCGCGCCCCCGCGCGGCCCGCTCCCGCCGCGTAATCGATTCCAGATCCCGCCCAAAACTGGCGCGCCGCTGACATTCCCGCCAGCCTCGCCAGCCCGCCGGGCGCAAAAGCGCACGCGCAAACGTTCAACCGCCTCGATTCCTGCATCGAAACCGCCCGATTCCTGACAGGATCCGGCATGGCCCTCATTTCCCACAACAATCATGAGGGAATGCCGGAAATTGACTCCCGCATTGGAAATAATTTCATAGGCCATTGATCTAAAAGGAATTTTTATCGTTGTGACGTTTTGGAGACACTTTATTTTTTTGGGTTTCTTGCGAGATACGCACTGCGCTATTCTCCAATCCGCAACAAATAACGAATCACTTTGCGTGGAGAACACTACCTATGAAAAAACTCGCTCTGTCTACCCTCTCGCTGGCTCTCCTCGGTGCCGCAGGCGCAGCGCACGCGCAATCGAGCGTTACGCTGTACGGCGTGATCGACACGGCAATCACCTATGTGCACGGCAGCAACGGCACGGGCAACAACACGTGGGCGATGAACAGCGGCAACCTGCAAGGCAGCCGTTGGGGCCTGAAGGGCGCGGAAGATCTGGGCGGTGGCCTGAAGGCGATCTTCCAATTGGAAAACGGCTTCAACTCCAATGACGGCACGCTCGGCCAGAACAAGCGCATGTTCGGTCGCCAAGCCTTCGTCGGCCTGCAAAGCGACAAGTACGGCACGCTGACGCTGGGCCGCCAATACGACCCGCTGGTCGACATGGTCCAGGCCGTCACGGCCGACAACTACTTCGGCAGCGTGTTCGCCACGCCGGGCGACGTCGATAACAACGACAACAGCCTGCGCGTCAACAACGCCATCAAGTACACCTCGCCGGTGTTCGCGGGCCTGCAGTTCGAAGGCTTCTACGCACTGGGCGGCGTTGCCGGCTCGAACGGCTCGGGCCAGACCTGGTCGGCCGCACTGGCCTACAACAACGGCCCGATCGGCATTGCAGGCGGCTACTTCTACGCCTCGAACCTGTACGGCGCCGCGCGCGGCACGAGCTGGGGCGGTTCGTCGGACGCGATCTTCGACGGCCCGATCAACAGCGGCTACACCAACGCGAAGTCGATCGGCATCGGCCAGGTTGCCGGCCAGTACACGTTCGGCCCGTTCACGGCCGGCCTGGGCTACAGCAACGCGCAATACAAGCGTGACGCGTTCTCGTCGTTCGGCCAGACCGAGAAGTTCAACACCGGTCGCGCCTTCGCCACGTTCCAGGCTACCCCGGCCCTGCTGCTCGGCCTCGGCTACTCGTACACCAAGGCGAGCGGCGACACGGACGCCAAGTACCACCAGGCTTCGCTGGGCGCGGACTACTCGCTGTCCAAGCGTACCGACGTCTACCTGGTCGGCGCGTACCAGCACGCGAGCGGCACGCAACGCCTGGCGAACGGCACGACGCAAGCCGCCCAGGCATCGATCGGTTCGTACGGCATCGCCGGCACGAGCTCGCAGGAACTGGTCGCGCTGGGTCTGCGCCACAAGTTCTAAGCAAGCTGTCGCCACGGCGATCGACGGTGCCTGCGGGCGCCGCTCGATGGCCGAGCGATCGAACCAGCCCGAGGCTTCGCGCCGACGGCTGGTTTTTTTTCGTCCTGCCGTTCCGGCACGGGGCTGCCTGCCCTGGCGGCGGCGAGCGCCCGGCGCCCCGTCGGATCGATCGCCGCCGGCACGCTTCGCGCGGCCCGAGCCACGTTTCCCGCGCCCTTCATGCCGCGCGCGGATAAAAAAATCCCCGCGCGCTCTTCGCACGCGGGGATCTTTTTGGGCTGCCTCGACGTTCCGGAACGACCCGGGCGTCCTGGCAATTCCCTTATGCTGCTGCGTCCTTCAGCTTCTTCAGTGCACGTGCCTTGACGCGCACGCTCGCCGGCTTGGCCGGGAACCAGCGCTCTTCGCCCGTGAACGGATCCTTGCCGAAGCGCTTCTTCTTCGCTGCCACGGCTTGGGCCGAGATCTTCAGCAGACCCGGCAGCGTGAACTCGCCCGCACCCTTCTTGTGGATCGAACCGAGGATCACGTTTTCCAGCGTCGCGAGCACGGCCTTGACCGTCTTCAGCTCGACTTCAGCGCGCTCGGCGATGTGCGTCGCCAGCGATGCCTTGGTGAAGCTGTCCTTGATCGGCGTCGGAGCGGCCGGCACCTTCGCGGCAGCCTTCTTGGCCACTACTTTCTTCGCGGGCGCTGCAGGTTTGGCAGCCACTTTCTTGGCCGGTGCGGCAGCCTTCTTGGCCACCTTTTTTGCGGAAGTCGCCATGTTTCTCCTACCAGGTGTGGTCGTTGGATTCGAAGCACACGACGTGCATGCTTCAAGGCCGGATTCTACAAGCGGCGCGACGCTTCGTGCAGCACTTTTATGCGGAATCTGCGGGTTTTCGGCAGGTTTTGTTGCTCGCCGCTGACTGGCGAGCCCGACGACGGCCCGATCGGCTCGCGAAACCAGGGCGGCGCGGCTCGAATTATGTGCGACGCGCCGCGCCGCGCCGGACCTTCGGCGATGCGAAACATCGCCGCACGCCGCGTCGAAAACCCCTTGTTTACCGGCGGCAAACGCCATTCGAGCGGCAACGCCGCCGCCAGCGCGCCAACTGGACAACGGCTCGCGCAAACAAAAAAGCCCCGGCGCAATGCCGGGGCGAACGGAACAACCACCACATGGACGATCGGTGAAGCGGCCTTCGCTCAGGCCACCTGCTGGAGCACCGGCAGGCAGGAGCGCAGATAGGCCTCGAATTCGCGGCGCACCTCGGGATGCTCGAGCGCGAGCTCGACGGTGGCCTTCAGGTAGCCGATCTTGCTGCCGCAATCGAAGCGGGTGCCGAAGTAGCGATAGGCCAGCACCTGCTCCTCGGTCAGCAGCGACTGCACCGCGTCGGTCAGTTGCAGTTCGCCGCCGGCGCCCGGCTTGATGCGGCGCAGGTGATCGAAGATGCTCGGCATGAACACGTAGCGGCCCACCACGCCGAGATTGGACGGCGCGCTCTCGGGCGCCGGCTTCTCGACGATGCCCGACAGCTTGATCACGTCCTCCTCCCATTCGCGGCCCTCGACCACGCCATAGGAGCGGCTGTCCTCGCGCGCGATGGTTTCCACGCCGATCACCGAGCTGTGATAGTGGTTGAACACGTCCACCAGCTGGCGCAGCACCGGCTGCTCGCCGTGCAGCAGGTCGTCGGCGAGAATCACCGCGAACGGCTCGCCGTGCACCAGCTTCTCGGCGCACAGCACCGCGTGGCCCAGGCCCAGCGCCTCGGGCTGGCGCACGTAGTAGCAGTCGACATTGGACGGCTTGATGCCGCGCACCAGTTCGAGCAGCTTGTCCTTGCCGCGCGCCTCGAGCTCGGCCTCGATCTCGTAGGACTTGTCGAAGTGATCCTCGATGGCGCGCTTGCTGCGCCCCGTCACGAAGATCATCTCGGTGATGCCGGCCTTGATGGCCTCCTCGACCGCGTACTGGATCAGCGGCTTGTCGACGACAGGCAGCATCTCCTTCGGGCTGGCCTTGGTGGCCGGCAGGAACCGCGTGCCGAGCCCGGCGACGGGGAACACGGCCTTCTTGACTTTGAGCATGGTGATGAAATCCCGGAGAAAGTGACGGCCGCGCAACGCGCGGCCCGATGAAACGGCATGGCCGGTCACGCCTGGGCGTGCCGGAGCGGCCGGCGGCGCGATGCAGCGCGCCGCCCCGCTTGCGCGGCGCTAGGCGCGGGCCGCG
>NZ_VWWK01000174.1:0-14535 GCF_011753035.1 Burkholderia sp. Ax-1720
CCGGCCGCCGCCACCAGCAGCGCCGCGAACAGCAGCACGCCGAGCGCGTAGCCGAGCCAGGCGGTGCGGCCCGCCTCGCCCCACTCGCGGCGCAGCACGCGCACCGGCGGCACGCGCGTGAGCGGCATCAGCGGCGGCAGCGCGAAACCCAGCAGCAGCACCAGGCCGGCACCGATACCGACCAGCGCGGGCACCATGCCCGGCTGCGGCAGCACCACGTCGATCAGGCTGCCCAGCGCGGCCAGCAAGGCGAGGTGGCCCGCGTAGCCGAGCGCCGCGCCCAGCAGGCCCGAGCCCAGGCCGAGCGCGATGAATTCGAGCGTAAACAGCCCGGCCAGCGTGCGCTGGCTGGTGCCGAGGCAGCGCATCGCCGCGCAGCCGTCGAGATGGCGGCGCATGTAGCGCTGCGCGGCCATCGCGATCGCCACCGCCGACAGCAGCGCCGTGAGCAGCGACACCAGGGTCAGGAAGTGACGCGCGCGATCGAGCGTCTCGCGCACCTGCGGCTGCCCTTCCTGCAGCGATTCAAGCGCGACGCCGCGCAGCTTGCCGCCGTCCACGCGCTGGTGCGCGAGCTCGGCGAAGCGCGCCACCGCCGCGTCGGGGCCCGCCACCAGCAGGCGGTAGGTCACGCGGCTGCCATAGCCGACCAGCCCGGTCGAGGCGAGCTCGTCCTCGCGCAGCATCAGGCGCGGCGAGAAATTGACGAAGGAGAAGCCGCGATCGAGTTCGCGCGTGATCGCCGCCGAGATGGTGAAGGTGCGCTGGCCGACGCGCACCGCGTCGCCGACCTTCAGGTGCAGCGCGTCGAGCAGCGCCGGATCGGCCCACACGGTGCCGGGCGCGGGGATCGACTCGGCCGGGCGCCCCGGCGCGCTCGCGGTACCCGCGATCTCGACCCGCCCGCGCAGCGGATAGCTGCCCGACACGGCCTTCACGGCCGCCAGCCGCGACGGCGCGTTCGCGCCGGTGCCGCCGACCATGCTGGGAAAGATCGCCGTGGAGGCGGTGGCGAGGCCGTCGGCGCGCGCTGCGGCGGCGAAGGACGAATCGACGGGATGATCGGCGCGCACCACGAAATCGGCGCCGAGCATCTGGCGCGCATCGCGCTCGAGCCCCTGGCGCAACCGGTCGGACAGGAAACCGACGCTGGTCAGCGCGGCGACCGCCAGCACCAGCGCCAGCACGAGCAGGGTCAGCTCGCCCGAGCGCCAGTCGCGCATCGTCATCCGGATCGATTGCCGTACCAGTTCGCCCGGCGTGAGACGCGCGCCGCGCGCGGCGCGCCCTGCTTCATGCTGCTTGGTCAATCCCGCTTGCCCCCGAGTGAATTGAAACGCGACACCATCTGGTGCGCCATGCCGCGGAACCCGCCCGACACGCCGCGCCAGAGCCGGGGCAGCGCCCAGGCGGCGAAGGCGACGAAGCCGACCATCAGCAGCAGGAACAGCAGCGGCACGAAGAAGGCCAGCGCGAGGCCCGCGAATACCAGGCCGTCCTCGGTGGCCGAGGCGATCCAGTTCGAGATCGGCTCGGGCGAGAGGTTGATCAGCGCGCGCGTGCCGGCCTTCGCGACATGGGCCGAGCCGGCCAGGGTGCCGCCGGCCAGGCCCGCCACCGCCAGCATGGCGGGATCGGCATGGCCGAGCGCACCGGCGGCCAGCACGGCGCCGGCCGGAATCCGGATGAAGGTATGGATCGCGTCCCAGAGCGAATCGAAGGCGGGGATCTTGTCGGCGAGGAATTCGGCGATCGCCAGCACGGCGGCGGCGCCGATCACCCAGGGAGACATCAGCACCGTCAGCGTGTCGGGCAGGTGCACGAGGCCGGTACGCGCCAGCACGCCGGCGATCAGTACCGTCAGATAGAGGCGCAGCCCGCTCGCCCAGGCGAGCCCCGCGCCGAGCGAAATGGCCTCGACCATGTGCGGTCTCCTTGCGCGTGGTACGCGCCTGCCGGCGCGGCGGCCGGCTGAACGGAAGCGCCGCCGGCGCCCGGACGGGCGGCCGGCGGCGTATTTCCGAGAGAATGTTCCTGCATTATAGACGCGGCGCAGCACGCGCCGCTCGGGAACCACCCGAGGCCGTGCCCGGCGCGCAACGGCGCCGGCGCGGGCAGGAACTCAGGCGGCCGAGGACAGCTTCAGGCCGATCAGCCCGATCACGATCAGCGAGGCGCTCGCCACGCGCGCGAAGGTGACGGCCTCGCCCATCAGCAGCACCCCGAAGATGAAGGCGCCGACCACGCCGATGCCGGTCCACACCGCGTAGGCGGTGCCGAGCGGCAACTGGCGCATGGCCACGGCGAGCAGCACGAAACTGCCGATCGCGGTGACGATGGTGAAGACCGACGGCCAGAGCCGCGTGAAGCCTTCGGACGACTTCATGCCGGCAGCCCAGGCGATTTCGAGAAGACCGGCGATGAAAAGCAGGATCCAGGACATGGGAACACTCCACTGGGAAGGACGGGGCCGTCCCCGTGGATTGAATTGACGCGCCGGGACGTCCCGGGCAGTGGCGGATTATAACAAAGTGCTTACGGAGCGGCAGCGACGCCCCTGCCGGCGACAGGGGATGTCGACGAAGAATCGGGGCAGCATCGGCTGCGCCGCGGCTCCCCCCGCCCCTTGCGCCTGCCTCGCTCAGGCCGCGCCGACCAGCCGGTAGCCCACCCCGGTTTCCGTCACGATGTGCTCCGGCTGCGCCGGATCGGCCTCGAGCTTCTGGCGCAGATGCGCCATGTAGATGCGCAGGTAGTGATGGCTCTCGACATGCGAAGGCCCCCACACGTCGCGCAGCAACTGGCGGTGGGTCAGCACGCGGCCGGCATGGCGCACCAGGGTGGCCAGCAGCCGGTATTCGAGCGGCGTGAGATGCACCGGCTCGCCGCCGCGCGTGACGATGCGCAGCGCCAGGTCGACCTTGACCGCGCCGAAGCTCACGCTCGGCGTGTCGTTGGCCCCGCCCAGGTTGCGCCGGCGCAGGTGGGCGCGGATCCGCGCCAGCAGCTCGGACACGCCGAACGGCTTGGTCAGGTAGTCGTCGGCGCCGGCGTCGAGCGCGGCCACCTTCTCGTCCTCGCGCGTGCGGGCCGAGAGCACGATCACCGGCAGCTCGGACCAGCCGCGCAGCTCGCGGATCACGTCCAGCCCGTCGGTATCGGGCAGGCCGAGATCGACGATCACCAGGTCGGGCTTGCGCGTGGCGGTCTCGATCAGCCCCTGCTTGCCGGTTTCCGCGTCGAACACCGCGATGCCCTCGGCCTCGAGCGCGGTGCGCACGAAGCGGCGGATCTGTTTTTCGTCTTCGATCAGGACGACGGTCAGCGTCGGTTCACTCATGGTCGGCATTCTTGGGGGATGGCGAAAGCGGCGCCCCGGCATCGGTGGCACCGGGCACGTGGCGCGAGCCGGCGGCGTGGTCGTCGCGCCGGGGCGCGTCGATCGCGTCGACGTCCTCGGCCTCGTCGATCGCGTCGGCCTCGTCGACATCGGGCACGGGCGGCGGCGCGTCGACCGGCAGCGTGAACCAGAAGCTCGCGCCGGCCACCGAGCCGTCCGGCGCGAGCCGGTTGCGCGCGCCGATTCTACCGCCGTGCGCGTCGACGATCGCCCGGCAGATCGCCAGGCCCAGCCCGATGCCGGGCGTGGCCGATTCCTTCTCGCCGCGCGTGAACTTGTCGAAGATGCGCGCCTCCATGCCGGCGCGCAGGCCCGGGCCATGGTCGTCGACGCTCACGCGCACGAAGGGCTTGCCGTCCTCCTCGATCGCCTCGGCGCCGATCGTCAGGCCCGTGCCGGGCGGCGTGTACTTGGCGGCGTTCTCGAACAGGTTGGCGAACAGCCGCTCCATCAGCACCGCGTCGGTCTGCAGCAGCGGCAGGTCGGCCGGCAGCCGCACCTGCACCGGGTGCCGCGCCAGCACGCGCTTGCAGGCCGCCAGCGCGGCGCCCACCGTCTCCTCCAGCAGCGACCACTGGCGCTTGAGCTGCAGGCTGCCGGCCTGCAGCCGCGCCATGTCGAGCAGGTTGGTGACGATGCCGGTCATACGCAGCGCCTCGTCGTGGATCGCCTCGACCAGTTCGTGCTCGCGGTCGGCGGGCTGGTCGCCGTCGCCGGCGGCAGCCTCGTGGCCGCCGGCCGCCGCCGGCAAGGCCGCCGGATCCGCCGCGGCCGCCGCGCCCGCCTTCGCCCTGGCCGCATCGGCGTGCATGCCGGCCAGCATCGACGAGAAACCGACGATGGTGGTCAGCGGCGTGCGCAGGTCGTGCGAGATCGCCGACAGGAGCGAATTGCGCAGCCGCTCCGACTCCATGCTGACCAGCGCGTCGCGCGCGATCTCGACGTAATGCACGCGCTCGAGCGCCAGCGCGATCTGCGCGGCGAAGGCATCGAGCATGCGCTGCTGCTCGGGCGCGTCGAGCTCGCGGCTATCCTGCGTGACCACCGCCAGCACGCCGCGCGTGCGCATCGGCGCCTTCAGCGGCAGGTAGCGCGCCAGTGCCGCCGGCAGCGTGTCGGTGCCGCGCCCGGCCGGCTTCTGCTGGTCATAGACCCACTGCCCGACATCGGTATCGAGCGAGGCGCCGGTCAGCGTCACCGCCTCGTCGGGATTCTCGATCTTCTGGCGCACCTGGTCGGCGCCGTCGGGCAGCAGCATCGCCACGCGCGCGCGGAACACCTCGGCCACGTGGCGGCTGCCGATCTCCACGATCTGCTCGGCGGCGAGCGCGGCGGCCAGCTCGCGCGCCATCGCGTACATCGCGCCGGTGCGCCGCTCGCGCCGCTCGGCCACGCCGGCCGAGCGCGTCAGGCTGGAGGTCAGGTGGCTGATCACCAGCGAGGTCAGCAGCATGCCGAAGAAGGTCAGCAGGTACTGCGTGTCGCTGACCGACAGCGACATGCGCGGCGGCACGAAGAAGAAATCGAAGGCCGCCACCGACAGGAAGGACTGCATCACGCCCGGCCCGCGCCCGAGCCTGACCGCGCTGAACACCACGCCGAGCAGGTACAGCATCACCAGGTTGGTCAGGTCCAGGCGCGCCTGCGCGATGGCGGCCACGCCGGTTAGGGCCGCGCAGATCAGCGCGGCCGTCACGTAGTGGCGCGGCGGCGAGCGTTCGCCGGCCAGCCGCGAGAAGGCCTCGCGCCAGGCACGCACGCCCGCGTCGGGTTCGCCGCGGCGCGGATCGTCCTGCGCCGAGGTACGCAGCAGCATCAGGTCGAGATCGCCGGCACGCTCGGCCAGCCGCTCGCCGAACGGCCGCGCCAGGCGCCGCAGCAGGCCGGTGCGCGGCGAGCCGCCGGCCACCAGCTTGGAGACGTTGCGCACCTGCGCATAACCGATCAGCGCGGCCACCGGGTCGGCGCCGGCCAGCGTCACGGTCTCGGCGCCGAGCTCGGCCGCCAGCTTGAGCGCATCGAGCGGGCGGCGCCGGCGCGCATCGTCGAGCCGCTGCGAGCGCGGCGTCTCGACATAGACGGCAATCCAGTCGGCCTTCAGCCCGGCCGCCAGGCGCGCCGCCGCGCGCACCAGGGTGGGCGCCTCGGGGCCCGCGCCGACGCACACCAGCAGCCGCTCGCGCGCCTGCCAGATGCGCGCGATCGAGCGATCGGCACGGTACTCGCGCATCTGCGCGTCGACGCGATCGGCGGTGCGGCGCAGCGCCAGCTCGCGCAGCGCGATCAGGTTGCCCTTGCGGAAGAAGTTGCGCACCGCCCGCTCGGCCTGCTGCGCCATGTAGACCTTGCCGTCGCGCATGCGCTCCAGCAGTTCCTCGGCCGGCAGGTCGACCAGGGTGACCTCGTCGGCCGCGTCGAACACGCGATCGGGCACGGTCTCCCAGACACGAATGCCGGTGATCGCGCCGACCACGTCGTTGAGGCTCTCCAGGTGCTGGACGTTGACCGTGGTGTAGACGTCGATGCCGGCGTCGAGCAGCTCGTGCACGTCCTGCCAGCGCTTCAGGTGGCGCGAGCCCGGCAGGTTCGAATGGGCCAGCTCGTCGACCAGCACCAATTGCGGGCGACGTGCCAGCGCCGCGTCGAGGTCGAACTCGGCCAGCTCGCGCCCGCGATGCGAGACCGCCAGCGGCGGCAGCAGTTCGAGCCCCTCGACCAGCGCCGCGGTCTCGCGCCGCCCATGCGTCTCGACGATGCCCACCAGCACGTCCACGCCATCGTCGGCGCGCGCGCGGGCGGCCTGCAGCATCGCGTAGGTCTTGCCGACGCCGGCCGAGGCGCCGAAGAAGATCTTCAGCCGGCCGCGCTGCTGCCTCTCCTCCTCGCGCTGGATCTTGTCGAGAAGCTGGTCGGGATCGGGACGGTTCATGCGGATTGGCGCGCGCCGGTTGTCGGGAGGCGCTTCATTGTCGTGCCAAATCCCGGAAAAAGAAAAGGCGGCGCAGGAGTGCCGCGCCGCAAAGGAAGTCCGTGCCGGTCAGGTCAGTGCGCGGACTTCGTCGAGTCGAGGGCCAGGTTCAATGCCAGCACGTTCACGCGCGGCTCGCCGAGCAGGCCGAACTGGCGGCCCTTGGTGTTGGCGTCGACCAGTTGGCGCACCGCGTCGGCCGACAGGCCGCGCGCGCGGGCGACGCGCTCGACCTGGTAGGCCGCCGCGGCCGGGCTGATCTCCGGGTCCAGGCCGCTGCCCGAGGCGGTCACCAGGTCGACCGGCACCGGCTGCGACATGTCGGTGCCCGCCGCCTTGAGCGCGTCGAGCCGGCCCTTGACCTGGTCGGCCAGCGCCGGGTTGGTCGGGCCGAGGTTCGAGGCGCTCGAACCCTGGGCGTTGTACGGCATCGGGCTGGTGGCCGACAGGCGGCCCCAGAAGTATTGCGGCGCATCGAAGGGCTGGCCGATCAGCGCGGAGCCGACCGTCCTGCCGTTTTGCTCGACCAGGCTGCCGCCCGCCTGCGACGGGAAGGCCACCGAGCCGAAGGCGGTCATCACCGCCGGATAGACGAGCCCCGTGACGGCGGTCAGCACCGCGAACAGGACGACGAGCGGACGAATCATGGATTTCATGGCGAAGCTTCCTTATACCCAGCCGAAGGCGGCGAGCACGATGTCGATCAGCTTGATGCCGACGAACGGCACCAGGATCCCGCCGAGCCCGTAGACCAGCAGGTTGCGGCGCAGCAGGGTGGCCGCGCCGAGCGCGCGGTAGCGCACGCCCTTGAGCGCCAGCGGGATCAGCGCGACGATGATCAGCGCGTTGAAGATCACCGCCGACATGATGGCCGAGGTCGGGGTGGCCAGATGCATCACGTTGAGCGCATCGAGCTGCGGATAGGTGGTCGCGAAGGCCGCCGGGATGATCGCGAAATACTTCGCGACGTCGTTGGCGATCGAGAAGGTGGTCAGCGAGCCGCGCGTCATCAGCATCTGCTTGCCGATCTCGACGATCTCGATCAGCTTGGTCGGGTTCGAGTCGAGGTCGACCATGTTGCCGGCTTCCTTGGCCGCCTGGGTGCCGGTGTTCATGGCCACCGCCACGTCGGCCTGGGCCAGCGCCGGCGCGTCGTTGGTGCCGTCGCCCGTCATCGCCACCAGCCGGCCCGCCGACTGGTGCTCGCGGATGGTCGCGAGCTTGGTCTCGGGGGTGGCCTCGGCGAGGAAGTCGTCGACCCCGGCCTCGGCCGCGATCGCCGCCGCCGTCAGGCGGTTGTCGCCGGTCACCATCACGGTCTTGATGCCCATCTTGCGCAGCTCGGCGAAGCGCTCCTTGATGCCGCCCTTGACGATGTCCTTCAGCTCGATCACGCCCAGCACGCGCGCGCCGCCGCCCTGGCGCTCGGCCACCACCAGCGGCGTGCTGCCCTTGCGGGCCACGTCGTCGACGGCGCGCCGCACGTCCTCGGGGAAGCGCCCGCCGTGCATCTCCACGTACTGGCGGATCGCATCGGCCGCGCCCTTGCGGATCTCGCGATCCGGCAGGTCGACGCCGCTCATGCGGGTCTGCGCCGAGAAACCGAGGAAGGTCGCCTGCAGGGCGGCCATGTCGCGCTGGCGCAGGTTGAAGCGGGTCTTGGCCAGCACCACGATGCTGCGCCCTTCCGGCGTCTCGTCGGCCAGCGAGGAGAGCTGCGCGGCATCGGCCAGCGCCTCTTCGGTCACGCCCGCGGCCGGCAGGAACTCGGAAGCCTGGCGGTTGCCGAGCGTGATGGTGCCGGTCTTGTCGAGCAGCAGCACGTCGACGTCGCCGGCCGCCTCGACCGCGCGGCCCGAGGTGGCGATCACGTTAGCCTGCATCATGCGGCTCATGCCGGCCACGCCGATCGCGGACAGCAGCCCGCCGATGGTGGTCGGGATCAGGCACACCAGCAGCGCCACCAGGGCGGTGATGGTCACCACGTGGCCGGCCTTCATCGCGTCGACCGAGAAGATCGAGAACGGCAGCAGCGTCGCGGTGGCCAGCAGCATCACGATGGTCAGCGCCACCAGCAGGATGGTCAGCGCGATCTCGTTGGGCGTCTTCTGGCGCTTGGCGCCTTCCACCATGGCGATCATGCGGTCGAGGAAGGCCTCGCCCGGGTTGGCCGTGACCTTCACCACGATCCAGTCGGACAGCACGCGCGTGCCGCCCGTCACCGAGGAGAAGTCGCCGCCCGATTCGCGGATCACCGGCGCCGATTCGCCGGTGATCGCCGATTCGTCGACCGAGGCCACGCCGTCGACCACCTCGCCGTCGGCGGGAATGGTGTCGCCGGCCTCGACCAGCACCACGTCGCCGCGACGCAGCTCGCTGGCGGTGGTGATGCGGATCGGCGACTTCGGATGCGGCTCGTTGAGCTTCTTGGCCATCACATCCTTCTTGGCGCTGCGCAGCGAGGCCGCCTGGGCCTTCGAGCGGCCCTCGGCCAGCGCCTCGGCGAAGTTCGCGAACAGCACCGTGAACCAGAGCCATAGCGTGACCGCCAGGATGAAGCCGGCCGGCGCCTCGGCCTGGCCGAGCAGGGCCGCGATCCAGAGGATCGTGGTCAGCACGCTGCCGACGTAGACGCAGAACATCACCGGATTGCGGAACTGCGTGCGCGGCGTGAGTTTCTTGAACGACTCGACGATCGCCGGGCGCAGCAGCGCCGGGTCGAACATCGATCGTGTAGCGGAATGTTGATTCATCGTGATCCTCGATGGCATCGCGGACGATGCGCGGATACCTTGTTTCCCGTGTTCCTGTTGCCTGTGTTGCGTGGGTTCGCCCGGGCAGGCGAGCGGCGGCACGCGGCGGCCGCCCCGCCCGGGCGCGTCCTCAGTGGCTGCCCGAGAACAGCATCAGATGCTCGACGCCCGGGCCGAGCGCGAGCGCCGGCACGTAGGTCAGCGCGCCCACCAGCAGCACCGAGCCGAGCAGCAGCACCACGAACAGCGGGCCGTGCGTGGGCAGCGTGCCGCTGGTGGCGGCGATGCGCTTCTTGGCCGCCAGCGAGCCGGCGATCGCCAGCACCGGCACGATCGTGCCGAAGCGGCCGAACCACATCGCGATCGCCGTCAGCCAGTTGTAGAACGGCGTGCTCACCGTGAGCCCGGCGAACGCGCTGCCGTTGTTGTTGGCCGCCGAGCTGAACGCGTAGAGGATCTCCGAGAAGCCGTGCGGGCCCGGGTTGGCGATCCCGGCGCGGCCCGCGTCGGCGAGCACCGCGATCGAGGTGCCCACCAGCACCAGCAGCGGCGTGAGCAGCACCACGATCGACACCATCTTCATCTCGTAGGACTCGATCTTCTTGCCGACGTACTCGGGCGTGCGGCCGATCATCAGGCCCGCCACGAACACCGCCAGCAGCGCGAACACCAGCATCCCGTACAGGCCCGAGCCGACCCCGCCGAAGATCACCTCGCCGAGCTGGATCAGCAGCATCGGCACCAGGCCGCCGACCGGCGTCAGCGAGTCGTGCGCGCCGTCCACCGCGCCGCACGAGGCGGCCGTGGTCGCCACCACGAACAGGCTGGTCTGGGCGATGCCGAAGCGGGTTTCCTTGCCTTCCATGTTGCCGCCGGCCTGCAGCGCGCCGGACGACTGGTCGACGTGCAGCGCGCTGAAGCTCGGGTTGCCGCGCTGCTCGGAACCGGCCTCGATGCCCACCGCCACCGCGAAGGCCACCGTCATCGCCGCGAGCACCGCCACGCCCTGCCGGCGGTCGCCGATCATGCGGCCGAACACCAGGCAGAGCGCGGCCGGCAGGATCAGGATCGAGAGGATCTCGACGAAGTTCGAGAACGGCGTCGGGTTCTCGTACGGATGCGCCGAGTTGCCGTTGAAGAAGCCGCCGCCGTTGGTGCCGAGCATCTTGATCGCTTCCTGCGAGGCGACCGGGCCCATCGCGAGGGTCTGCGTCTTGAGCGGCGTGGCCACCGTCACCGGATTGCCCTTGTCGTCCTTGACCGGGTTGCCCTGCGCGTCGAGCTTGGGCGCCTGGTAGCTGCTGGTCTGCAGGGTCGGCACGTCGGTATAGGCGCGGAAGTTCTGGATCACGCCCTGGCTCATCAGCACGCCCGCCACCACCATCGACATCGGCACCAGCACGTAGAGCGTCACACGCGTGAGGTCGACCCAGAAGTTGCCGATGGTCTTCGCGGTATGACGCGCGAAGCCGCGGATCAGCGCGACCACCACCACGATCCCGGTGGCCGCCGACAGGAAGTTCTGCACCGTCAGGCCCAGCATCTGGGTCAGGTAGCTGACCGTCTGCTCGGGCGAGTAGTCCTGCCAGTTGGTGTTGGTGACGAAGCTGACCGCGGTATTGAAGGCGCCGTCCACCGTCATCGGCGCGAACTGCTGCGGGTTGCCGGGCAGCCATTGCTGGATGCGCAGCAGCAGGTAGAGGAAGAACACGCCCAGCACGTTGAAGGCGATCGCCGCCAGCGCGTACTGCTTCCACGACATCTCGGCGCCGGCATCGACCCCGGCGATCCGGAACAAGGCGCGTTCGAGCGGGCCGAACACGCGCAGCACACGCGACGACCCATCCATCACGCGAGTCAGGTAGCCGGCGACGGGCACCGCCAGCGCCAGCAGCACGACGAGGAAGATCCCCGTCTGCAAGAGGTTGTTCGCATTCATTCGATATCCTCCGCACGCAGCAGCGCGTAGACCAGATAGGCGAACAACAGCGCGGTCGACAGCCCCGCGAGCCACAGCATCCAGTTCATTGACGCCCCCCGCGACCATATTGCGAGAGCTTGTCGCACCCCGCGACGAGCGCGACGATCAGCACCGAAAACAGTGCGAGACCGCCTACGTACAGCGCATCCATTATTGTGTTCTCCGTGTTCCTGTTCGAACGGATGCAACCTTATGGGAATGCGCGTAAAGGGCGGGTCAAAGCTCGGAGCGGGTGTGTAAAAAACGCGTAAACGCGAGGTGGGGACGGAGCGGGAAAGGCGGCGGAAACAGCGCGGGCGGGTGGATCAGGAGCACGGCGGCAGGGGCCTGCCATCGCGAAACGCGCGCGCCGGGCGGCGCGCGTGCGGGAACGACGAAAGGATTGGAACGAGGCTCAGGGCAGCAGGATGGTCGAGCCCGTGGTGCGGCGCGCCTCGAGATCGCGATGCGCATCGGCCACGCGCTCCAGCGGGTAGCGCTGGCGCACGTTGGTCCTGAGCTTGCCCGAGCCGACCGCCTCGAACAGCTCGGCCGCGCCCTGCTCGAGGTCGGCGCGCTTGGCGATGTAGGTAAACAGCGTGGGCCGCGTGAAGAACAGCGAGCCGCGCGAGGAGAATTCCTTCGAGTCGATCGCCGGCAGCGGGCCCGAGGCATTGCCGAAGCTGACGAACAGGCCCAGCGGCGCGAGGCTGTCGAGCGACTGCAGGTAGGTGTCCTTGCCGATCGAGTCGTAGACCACCGGCACGCCCGCGCCGTGGGTGATCGCCTTGACGCGCTCGGCCAGGTTCTCGCGCGTGTAGACCACCGGGTGGTCGCAGCCGAAGGCGCGCGCCAGCTCCGCCTTCTCGTCCGAGCCGACGGTGCCGATCACGGTCGCGCCGAGCGCCTTGGCCCACTGGCAGACCAGCAGCCCGACGCCGCCCGCGGCCGCGTGGATCACGATGGTGTCGCCCGGCTTGACCGGGTAGGTGCGGCGCAGCAGGTAGTGCGCGGTCAGGCCCTGCAGCATCAGCGAGGCGGCGTCCTCGTAGCTGATCGCGTCGGGCAGCTTGACCAGCTTGTCGGCCGGCAGCACCCGCTCCTCGGCATAGGAGCCCGGCGGCACGCCGGTGTAGGCCACGCGATCGCCCAGCTCGAAGGTGCTCACGCCCTCGCCGAGCGCCACCACCTCGCCGGCGCCCTCCTGCCCCAGCCCGCCCGGCAGCGGCTGCGGATAGAGGCCGTTGCGGAAATAAACGTCGATGTAGTTGAGCCCGACCGCGTGATGCTTGACGCGCACCTCGCCGGCCTTCGGCTCGCCGACCTCGACCTCGACCCACTTCATCACCTCCGGGCCGCCCGGCTGGTCGTAACGGATTGCTTTCGGCATGCGTGCTACTCCTGGGTTGGATGTTCAGGGAATCCGGCCGTCTGGCGACGGGACGCATGATTCTCGCGCGTTGGCGGATTCCTTGCAGGCGCCGGGCCGGGCGGGGGCGGCGAGGGGCGGCGGCCTGCCGTCAAATTATTCAGACGAATGGATCAAGTTCGCCGTATCCACGTCGTTAATGGTCTGGTCGGCCGAGCCGTGCCGGCTTCCCAACGTGCTGCACATTCAAGCCATAACAAAGGATCCGAGCCATGCGCATGCCCATCATTTCCGCCTTCCTCCTCGCCCTCGCGTCGGTTTCCGCCAACGCGGCCACTTCGATCACGGTCGACGCCAAGCAGAACTGCATCCAGAGCGCGCTCACCCCGGGGGCGCCGTACGGCACCTCGGTGGTCTTCCAACTGGCGCCGGGACGCTACGTGCTGTCGCTGCCGAGCGACAACATGAGCTGCACCGGCGGCAGCCTCGTGCCGGGATGCCTGATCGATACCGTGCATGTCCAGGGCGGCTGGGCGAACGCGCGCTGGGGCGTGTCCGTCAAGCAGCAGCAGCCGACCGTGGTCGACGTGACCGGCAGCACCAACGCCACCATGTGGGCCTTCATCACCGACGACACCTGCAACGACAACAGCGGACAGGCCACCCTGCTGATCCAGCCGGCCAACTGAGCGGCGCGCTCGACTCCGCCCAGCCCAGGCAACCGGAGCCGGCGCGGGTCGGCACCGGCACGCCGAGGTCGCCCGCGCTCAGCCCTTCGCCAGCGTGCGCGTGAGCGTGTCGAGCAACACCCTCGCGGTGGCCACGTTGGTGGCCACCGGCACGTCGTGCACGTCGCACACGCGCACCAGGGCGTTGATATCGGGGTCGTGGGGCTGCGCCGTCATCGGGTCGCGCAGGAAGATGACCATGTGGACACGGCCCGAGGCCAGCTCGGCGCCGATCTGCTGGTCGCCGCCCAGCGGCCCCGACAGCTTGCGCTCCACCTCCAGCCCGTGGGCGCTGGCGATCCGGCTGCCGGTGGTGCCGGTGGCCACCAGCGCGCATTGCGCGAGCGTGTCGCGATAGGCGCCCGTCAGCGCGACGATTTCGTCCTTCTTCGCATCGTGCGCGATCAGCGCGATCCGGGGTGCTTCCATGCGGGTGAATCCTCGTGGGTGGAAACAGGGCCGGCGGTACGCCGCCGGCCGTCAGGGTTCAGAACGTGCCGGGGTAGGAACCGCCGTCGATCAGCCAGTTCTGGCCGGTGATGTAGCCGGCATGCGCGCTGCACAGGAAGGCGCAGGCCGCGCCGAACTCGTCGGGCTGGCCGAGCCGGCGCGCCGGGATCTCCTGGGTGCGGCGCGCGCGGACTTCGTCCAAGCTGGTGCCGGCCGCCTTGGCCGAGGCCGCCAGGGTGGTCTTGATGCGATCGGTGTCGAACAGGCCCGGCAGCAGGTTGTTGATCGTCACGTTGTGCTCGACCACCTTGCGCGAGAGCCCCGCCACGAAGCCGGTGAGCCCCGAGCGCGCCCCGTTGGACAGCGCCAGCACGTCGATCGGCGCCTTCACGGCCGAGCTGGTGATGTTGACGATGCGCCCGAAGCGGCGCGCGATCATGCCGTCCACGGTGGCGCGGATCAGCTCGATCGGCGTGAGCATGTTGGCGTCCACGGCGCGGATCCAGTCGTCGCGCGAGAAATCGCGGAAGTCGCCCGGCGGCGGCCCGCCGGCATTGGTGACCAGGATGTCGGGCTGCGGGCAGGCGGCCAGCGCCGCCTCGCGTCCGGCCGCGGTGGTGATGTCGCAGGCCACCGCGGTGACCTCGGCGCCGGTCGACTGGCGAATCGCCTCGGCGGTGGCGTCGAGTGTCTCCTGGGTGCGCGCCACGATCACGAGCTTCACGCCCTCGGCGGCCAGCGCCTGAGCGCAGCCGCGTCCGAGTCCCTTGCTGGCCGCGCATACCAGCGCGGTCCGTCCTGCGATGCCGAGATCCATTCGAGCCTGTCCTTGCAGTCAGTGGGCGGCCGCGGCCGCTCCGGAGCGCGTCGCCGCCGGCCCGGGGCCGCCGCGCCGGCCGCCCCGCAT
>NZ_VWWK01000175.1:0-14453 GCF_011753035.1 Burkholderia sp. Ax-1720
TGCGCCGGCGGCCAGCGCGTTGAGCCGCGCGTGCTCGGCACAGGCGGCCAGCGTGCCGATCGGCACCACCGGCAGGCCGCGGCCGAAAGCCAGGCCCTGCGCCACGCCGGTCGCGGTGCGCAGGCCCGTGAACGAACCCGGGCCCGCGCCGAAGGCGATCGCGGCGCAATCGGCCAGCGTGAAACCGGCTTCGTCGAGCAGTTCGCGCACGGCAGGCAGCACGCGCGTGCTGGAGACGGCGCCCGTCTCGTCGTGGCGGAACCAGAGGCGCGGGGCGGTGGAGGCAGGCGCCGCGTCGGAGGCGGCGATCAGGGCGACCGAGCAGAATTCGGTCGAGGTATCGATGGCGAGGAGCACGGTTTGCGTCATGGCCGACATTGTAATGCGGCACCCCGCCGGCACGGGCGTTTCGAAACCGGCGGCCGGCACATCATGATCGGCCGGGGCGGCGGCCAGCCGGTTTGGAAGGATCGCTCGACCCGCCCGGCGGCGCCGCTTGCTACCATCTGCCGACCTGAAAACCCCTCGGAGACACCCGATGAGCGATATCCAAGCCCAGTTCGAGCAAGCGCTGGTGGACGTCAAGCAACTGAGCGAGAAGCCCGGCAACATGACCCTGCTGCGTCTCTACGCGCTGTACAAGCAAGGCAGCGAAGGCGACGTCAACGGCGAGAAGCCCGGCTTCACCGACATCGTCGGCAAGTACAAGTACGACGCCTGGGCCGCGCTGAAGGGCACCTCGCAGGAAGAGGCCCAGAAGCAGTACGTGCAGCTGGTGGAAGACCTGAAGAGCGGCGCCGCCTCCTGAGCCGCGTGGCCGGCGCCCGCCGCCTCGCGGCTGGTGCCGCCTTGCCCGCGGCCCCGGGCGGCTGCCGAACCGCCGCCAAAGCGGGACAAACGTGTAACGAAACGTATCGAATTCGCCGGCATCGCGCCGGCATTTCACAAATACGCCACGATAGCAGTGGCGCGCTGCAGCAAATCCCTCTATAATCCGCTTCGCGTCACGTATGGGCTGCACATCCAGCCCCGTTTTGACGCCTCGTACGTTTCGCTCCAATCCAGTTTAGAACCTGTCCCCTCCTGCCTCTCTGGGCCCTTCGCGGCCATCAAAGTATCAGGCTGGCGGCGTGTTCGGCGAATTCCGACTTCCGGATTTCCGCCGTGTGCCGCACCCGAAACAGCTTCTAACGCACCCGTGAGTGAGTCTGCGTTCCTCGAACGCGGACGTCTGTCACGTTCCCGATTTGCTCGATGCATTGTCGACTTGGGCATGCACGATTGGCGCCGACGTTTCACCCACCGTGTTTCAAGGATTGATATGACTTCGAGCCAACCCCAAAGCCCGCTCAACGCGATTGCCGACCAGGCACTCGGTCTGACCGACGCCGCTGCCGCGCCCATCGAGGCTGCGCAGCCCGACGACGGCGAACCGAGCTTCGTGTCGCTCGGGCTGTCGCCGGAGATCGTCTCCGCCCTGCAGGCCGCCGGCTACGTGAAGCCGACCCCGGTCCAGCAGCGCGCGATCCCCGCCGGCATCGCGGGTCGCGACCTCCTGGTGTCGAGCCCGACCGGCTCCGGCAAGACGGCCGCCTTCATGCTGCCCGCGATCGAGCGATTCGCGCAGCTGCAGAAGACCCAGGCGCAACAACCGCGCGCGCCGCGCGAGCCGCAATCGGCCGACCGCCGCCAGCGCCGCCCGCAGCCGGTGGCCCGCCCGGGCCTGCTGGTGCTGACCCCCACGCGTGAGCTGGCGATGCAGGTCACCACCGCCGCCTCGACCTACGGCAAGCACCTGCGCCGCCTGCGCACGGTCAGCATCCTCGGCGGCGTGGCCTATGGCCAGCAGCTGATGCTGCTGGCGAAGAACCCGGAAATCCTGGTCGCCACGCCGGGCCGCCTGCTCGACCACCTCGAGCGCGGCCGCATCGACCTGTCCGAGCTGAAGATGCTGGTGCTCGACGAAGCCGACCGCATGCTCGACATGGGCTTCATCGACGACATCGAGACCATCGTCGCGGCCACCCCGGCCTCGCGCCAGACCATGCTGTTCTCGGCCACCCTGGACGGCAAGATCGGCTCGCTGACCAGCCGCCTGCTGAAGGATCCGGAGCGCATCGAGATCGTCCAGAAGATGGAGGCGCGCACCAACATCGCCCAGACGGTCCACTACGTCGACGACCGCGACCACAAGGATCGCCTGCTCGACCACCTGCTGCGCGACGACGCGCTGGACCAGGCGATCATCTTCACCGCCACCAAGATCGACGCCGACCAGCTGGCCGGCCGCCTGGCCGATGCCGGTTTCGAATCGGCCGCGCTGCACGGCGACCTGCCGCAAGGCGCGCGCAACCGCACCATCCGCGCGCTGCGCGAGCGCCGCGTGCGCGTGCTGGTGGCCACCGACGTGGCCGCGCGCGGGATCGACATCCCCGGCATCACGCACGTCTTCAACTACGACCTGCCGAAGTTCGCCGAGGACTACGTGCACCGCATCGGCCGTACCGGCCGCGCGGGCCGCTCGGGTATCGCGGTGAGCCTGGTGCACCACGCCGAACAGGGCGCCCTCAAGCGCATCGAGCGCTTCGTGCGTTCGCCGCTGCCGGTCAACGTGATCGAAGGCTTCGAGCCGCGCAAGGCTCCCCCGCGCAACGGCCCGAGCCGTGGCCGTCCGGGCGGCGGCAACGGCGGCGGTCGCCGTTTCGGCGGCAAGCCGGGCGGCAGCCGTGAAGGCGGCTACGGCGGCGGCAATCGCGAAGGCGGCCGCAGCTACGGCAGCGGCAATGGCGGCGGCTGGAGCGGCAAGCCCTCGAACGGCGGCGGCAACCGCGAAGGCGGCTACGGCGGCAACCGTCGCAGCGACGCCCCGCGCGGCCCGCGTCGCGGCTCGGCAGCCTGAGCCCGGGCGCCTCGTGCGCCCCACGCAAGACAAAACCGGTGCTTCGGCACCGGTTTTTTTTCGCCCGCCGTTGACATTTCACGATACGGAAAATTTTTTTGTCTCGTAAAAAATCATGCTGCGTGGCACAAGCCGGGTGATTGCGAGATGGAAAAAGGCGTTTCTCATCGCGAAACGACTCATTCAAACCATTGATTAACAACAAGTAAATATTTTAGAGGAGCCCACCAAAGCCGCTGTCGCCGCGCCGGACGCTTCCCTAGACTCTTATACAAGAGTTCACGAAACGAAGCGCCGGATGCACCGCCCGCCTCCCGATCGCGAACCCAGGACTCGTATCCCTCACCGATTCATGTTCTCAAGGAGACTCATCATGTCGCGTCAACAACAGGCCAAGGCACTGCAGCAGAAGTGGGAAAGCGATCCGCGCTGGAAGGGCATCAAGCGCGGCTACAGCGCCGAGGACGTGATCCGCCTGCGCGGCTCGATCGAGGTCCAGCACACCATCGCCCAGCGCGGCGCGGAAAAGCTCTGGAGCCTCATCAACGAGGAGCCCTTCGTCAACGCGCTCGGCGCGCTGACCGGCAACCAGGCCATGCAGCAGGTCAAGGCGGGCCTCAAGGCCATCTACCTGTCGGGCTGGCAGGTGGCGGGCGACGCCAACGTGGCCGGCGAGATGTACCCCGACCAGTCGCTCTACCCGGCCAACTCGGTGCCGCTGGTGGTCAAGCGCATCAACAACACGCTCACGCGCGCCGACCAGATCCAGTGGTCGGAAGGCAAGAACCCCGGCGAGGAAGGCTACGTCGACTACTTCGCGCCGATCGTGGCCGATGCGGAAGCCGGTTTCGGCGGCGTGCTCAATGCCTTCGAGCTGATGAAGGCGATGATCGAGGCCGGCGCCTCGGGCGTGCACTTCGAGGACCAGCTCGCCTCGGTCAAGAAGTGCGGCCACATGGGCGGCAAGGTGCTGGTGCCGACCCGCGAGAACGTCGCCAAGCTCGGCGCCGCGCGCCTGGCCGCCGACGTGATGGGCGTGCCGACCGTGCTGATCGCGCGCACCGACGCGGAAGCCGCCGACCTGATCACGTCCGACATCGACGAGAACGACAAGCCCTTCCTGACCGGCGAGCGCACCGTCGAAGGCTTCTTCCGCACGCGCCCCGGCATCGAGCAGGCGATCTCGCGCGGCCTGGCCTATGCGCCCTACGCCGACCTGGTCTGGTGCGAAACCGGCAAGCCCGATCTCGAGTACGCGAAGAAGTTCGCCGAGGCGATCCACAAGCAGTTCCCGGGCAAGATGCTCTCGTACAACTGCTCGCCGTCCTTCAACTGGAAGAAGAACCTCGACGACGCGACCATCGCCAAGTTCCAGAAGGAGCTCGGCGCGATGGGCTACAAGTTCCAGTTCATCACGCTGGCCGGCTTCCACTCGCTGAACTACTCGATGTTCAACCTCGCGCACGGTTATGCCCGCACCCAGATGAGCGCCTTCGTGGAACTGCAGCAGGCCGAGTTCGCCGCCGCCGACAAGGGCTTCACGGCCGTCAAGCACCAGCGCGAGGTGGGCACCGGCTACTTCGACGCGGTGACCCAGACGGTCGAGCGCGAAGCCTCGACCACGGCGCTGCACGGCTCGACCGAGGACGAACAGTTCTTCGACGGCAAGAAGGTCGCCTGAGCCGGTTTCGTGTTCAGCAGGAAGGCGGGGCCGGACGATTCGTCCTGCCCCGCCCGGGCAGCGATCAGGGAGCGATGACGACAAAGGCGCGGACCACCGCGCCGCGACAGACCACAAGCCGGGCGTGCCATGCACGCGCCCGGCACCGGCGACACCGGGCACGGTATCGCCAGGCCGTTACGAACCGCGCGCCGGCCCTGGCGCGCGGTCTTTCATTCAGGGGCAGCCCGGCTTGCCGGGGCGCCCGTCACCGATAGACGATCACCGGGATTTTCGTATGCGTGAGCACGCGCTGCGTCTCGCTGCCGATCAGCAGGCTGCCGAGCCCGCGTCGGCCGTGCGAGGCCATGAAGATCACGTCGCAGCCGCCGCGCTCCGCCGCCTCGATGATGCCGAGGTAGGGCGACGGGTGCAGGCTGGTGCAACTGTCGCAGGCGACGCCGGCGCGACGCGCGCAGCCCTCGACTTCCTCCAGATGCGCGTGCGCCTCGCGTTCGCTGCGCTCGCGGAATTCGGCCGGCGGCTCGACCATCGCCTCGGCCGCGAACGGGGAATACGGATATTGCGGCAGACACGCATAGGCGGTCACGCGCGCGCCGACCGTCTGCGCGAGATCGATCGCGCCGTCGATCGCCTTGCGCGACAACTCGGACCCGTCGGTCGGAACCAGGATGTGCTTGAACATGGCGCCCTCCGTCGATCAAGCCGCGGCAGCCCGCACGACCCGCGGGGGCGCCGTGGCGGCCTCCATCCGATCGATTGTAGGTCGCGGTGGCGGCCGCGCCGCCGTGGCAGAGGGTTCGTCCTGATATCGGAAACGCGGGGCATCGACCGGTGCCGTGCCTTGGATTCAACCCCGGATTCGGCGGCATCGCGCCTTGCCCGCCCCTCAACCCCAGTAACCGGGCCGCTCGTAGGTGTGCTTGAGAAAGTCGAGGAACAAGCGCACGCGCAAGGGCAGATGCCGGCGCTGCGGGAACACCGCGTGGATCCCGATCGGCGGCGCGGCGAACTCGTCGAGCACGCTCACCAGGCGCCCGGCCGCGATATCGGCGCCCACCTCCCACCAGGAACGCCAGGCCAGGCCATGACCCTCGAGGCACCACTCGTGCAGCACCGCGCCGTCCGAGCATTCCATCGGGCCGGCCACGCGGATCGAGACGATCTGCCCGTCCTGCTGGAAGGCCCAGCCGCGCTGCTGGTTGGCGTTAGCGGCCAGCGCCAGGCAGTGGTGGCGCGCCAGTTCCTCCAGCGTGCGCGGCGTGCCGGCGCGCGCCAGGTAGGCGGGCGCGGCGACGCACACGCGCCGGTTCTCGCCCAGCTTCAGCGAGACCAGCGAGGAATCGGGCAGCTCGCCCAGCCGCACCGCGCAGTCGAACCCCTCGTTGACGAGGTCGACCATGCGATCGGACAGATCGAGCGTGATCGTCACGTCGGGATGCGCCGCGGTGAAGGCCGGCACCAGCGGCGCGACATGGCGGCGCCCGAAGCCGGCCGGCCCCGACACGCGCAGGTGCCCGCTGGCCTTCACGCCGCCGGCCGAGACGCTGGCCTCGGCGTTCTGCATGTCGTGCACGACGCGCTGGCAGTCCTCCAGGAAGGCCGAGCCCTCGAAGGTCAGGGTCAGCTTGCGGGTGGTGCGCAACAGCAGCTTCACGCCGAGCCGCTCCTCCAGCGCGTCGAGCCGCCGGCCGATGATGGCGGGCGCCACGCCCTCGGCATGGGCGGCGGCCGACAGGCTGCCCTTGCCGGCCACCGCGATAAAGGTCTCGATCTGCTTGAAGCGGTCCATGTCTCACGCGGGGAAATCGATGATGCCGGCCAGATTAGGTTGATAAAAGTAAAAGATCAAGTGATGGAAAGCGTATTTTCCAACCTCCCGAATCACGAATAGAATCGATTCCGACCTCTACCTGGAGCGCACGGCTATGTCGGCCATAACGACACTCTCCCCCAAAGCCATCCTGTTCGACGCCTACGGCACGCTGTTCGACGTGCACGCGGTGGTCGCCGCGGCCGAGCAACTGTTTCCGGGGCGCGGCGATGCCCTGTCCCAGCTGTGGCGCCGCAAGCAGATCGAATACACCCAGCTGCGCACGCTGTCCGATCCCGAGGGGGCGCGTTACCGCCCGTTCTGGGACATCACGCTCGACGCGCTGCGCCATGCCGGCCGCTCGCTCGGCCTCGAACTCGGCGCGGCCGCCGAGAAGCGGCTGATGGACGAATACGCCTGCCTGTCCACCTATCCCGATACCGTGCCGGCCCTGCGCCGGCTGCGCGAGCTGCCCGGCGCGCCGCGCCTGGCGATCCTCTCGAACGGCGATTCGCGCATGCTCGACATCGCCGTGAAGAGCGCCGGCATGGCGGGCCTGTTCGACCGCGTGCTGTCGGTGGAAACGGTGCGCGCCTACAAGCCGGCCGCGGCCGCCTACCGGCTCGGCACCGAGGCCTTCGGCGCGGCGCCGCGCGAGATCCTGTTCGTCTCCTCGAACGGCTGGGACGCAGCCGGCGCCGGCTGGTTCGGCTACACCACCTTCTGGCTGAACCGCGGCGGCGCGCCGCGCGAGGAACTCGGCGTCGCGCCGGCCGGCACCGGCGCGCGCATGGATGACCTGCTGGCCTTCGTGGCCGGCGCCGCGACCCCGCCGTCACGCCCCGGCCCGGGCGCCTGACGTCGTTTTCCGTTGTCGATTTCGCCTCGCGCATCTCGATTCTCGTAATCCGTTTTCCGCAATTCGCTTTACGCAATTCGCACTGACCGACCAAGGAGAAACACATGACGACCACGCTGAAGCTGCCGCAAGGCATGGCGATCACGGGCGAGATCCGCCCCGGCTACGACGCAATCCTGACGCCCGAGGCGCTCGAACTCGTCGCCCGGCTGCACCGTGCCTTCGAGCCGCGCCGCCAGGAACTGCTGAAGCTGCGCGCCGAGCGCACGCGGCGCCTGGACGCCGGCGAACGCCCGGACTTCCTCGCCGACACCCAGGCGGTCCGCGACGGCGACTGGAAGGTCGCGCCGCTGCCGGCCGACCTGCAATGCCGCCGCGTCGAGATCACCGGGCCGGTCGAGCGCAAGATGATCATCAACGCGCTGAACTCGGGCGCGGACTCCTACATGACGGACTTCGAGGATTCGAACGCGCCGGTGTGGACCAACCAGCTCGACGGCCAGATCAACCTGTTCGACGCGGTGCGCAAGACCATCTCGCTGGAGCAGAACGGCAAGTCGTACCGGCTCAACGAGCGCGTGGCCACGCTGATCGTGCGCCCGCGCGGCTGGCACCTCGACGAGAAGCACGTCACGGTGGACGGCCAGCGCGTCTCGGGCGGCGTGTTCGACTTCGCGCTCTACCTGTTCCACAACGCGAAGGAACTGCTCTCGCGCGGCTCGGGCCCCTACTTCTACCTGCCGAAGATGGAAAGCCACCTGGAGGCGCGCCTCTGGAACGACATCTTCGTGGCCGCCCAGGAGGCGATCGGCGTGCCGCGCGGCACGATCCGCGCCACCGTGCTGATCGAGACCATCCTGGCCGCCTTCGAGATGGACGAGATCCTGTACGAGCTGCGCGAGCACAGCTCGGGCCTCAACGCCGGCCGCTGGGACTACATCTTCTCGGCCATCAAGAAGTTCAAGAACGACCGCGAGTTCTGCCTGGCCGACCGCTCGAAGATCACCATGACGGTGCCCTTCATGCGCGCCTACGCGCTGCTGCTGCTGAAGACCTGCCACAAGCGCAGCGCCCCGGCGATCGGCGGCATGAGCGCGCTGATCCCGATCAAGAACGATCCGGAAGCGAACGACAAGGCGATGGGCGGCGTGCGCTCGGACAAGGCGCGCGATGCCGGCGACGGCTACGACGGCGGCTGGGTCGCGCACCCGGGCCTGGTGCCGATCGCGATGGAGGAATTCGTCAAGGTGCTGGGCGATCGTCCGAACCAGATCGACAAGCAGCGCGACGACGTGCAGATCGAAGGCCGCAACCTGCTCGACTTCCAGCCGGAAGCGCCGATCACCGAGGCGGGCCTGCGCAACAACATCAACGTCGGGATCCACTACCTGGGCTCCTGGCTGGCAGGCAACGGCTGCGTGCCGATCCACAACCTGATGGAGGATGCGGCCACCGCCGAGATCTCGCGCTCGCAGGTCTGGCAATGGATCCGCTCGCCGAAGGGCGTGCTCGACGACGGCCGCAAGGTCACGGCCGAGATGGTGCGCGAGTATGCGAAGGTCGAGCTCGACAAGGTCAAGCAGGTGGTGGCGGGCGATACCCAGCCCTATGAGCGCGCCGCCGCGATCTTCGAGAGCATGTCCACCTCGGAATCCTTCACCGAATTCCTGACGCTGCCGCTCTACGAGGAGATCTGAGCCTGGCGTGACGCGGGCCGGCGACACCGGCCCGCACCGGAACGAAAAACGGGCGTGCCGTTCGATGTTTGTCGAACGGCACGCCCGTTTTCCTATTGGCCGCGGTGGGCCCGCGAAGCCGCCGTCTCAGCCGGCCTGCAGCTCGGCCGGCACCTGGCGCGCGAGCCGGTGGGCCACCCAGTCGCCCGAGGCGATGCGCGGCCGCTCGGCCACCGAACGCTCGCCCACCGGGTAATAGAGGCAGTCGTAGCGCCGCCCGGCCAGCTCGACCGTGACCTGCCGCGACAGGAACAGGCCGTCGACGCCGGGATAGACCTCCTCGATCTCGTCGAGCACCGGCACCAGGCGCTCGTCGATCGCGTAGACGTCGCCGTGCACCTGGTCCTCGCCCGCGCCGGGCACCATGCCCGGATAATCGCCGAAGTCGTAGAGCCGGCCGCGCAGCGCGGCCGAACCGAGCAGCCGCGGCGCGCCGATGCCATGCCGCGCGGCGGCGCGGCCGATGTCGTTGATCTCGCCGGCACGCAGCGTGCCGTAGACGAATACGTGGCGCATCCTGATTCCTTCTCCTGTCGAGGCATCGCGGTAACGAGCGGGCGCGGGCGCCGGGGCGCATCCCGGGGGCACATCCCGAGGTCGTCCGCCGCGACCGCCGAGAGTTTCCGGCGCGAGGCGATCATCGCGCAGCCGGGCCGCGCTGTCACCCCCTGCCTCATATTGAATCGCATGCGGCCGGCAAAACCGGGACAGCGCGCTGCCGGCGCCGCGACCGGCGCGGCAGCGGCAAGGCGCCGCCGCTCATACAATATCGCTTGGTCCAGCCGCCGCGCGTCCGATGAAACCCGCCCCTGCCCTCTCCCTCTTAGCGCCGATCACGATCGACATCCCGCCCGAATTCGCGCCGACGCCCGAGCACCCCTTGCGCGTGCGTCCGCGCCCAATGGCGGCCAGCACGCGCATCCCGCAGCACACGCATGCCTGGGGGCAGCTCGCCTACGCCTCGCGCGGCGTGCTGCGCGTGACCACGGCCGGCACCACCTGGATGGTGCCGCCCTCGCGCGCGATCTGGGTGCCGCCGCGCGTGGCGCACGAGATCGTGGTGGTCGAGGATGCCTTCCTGCGCACGCTCTACATCGACGAGACGGCGCTGCCCGGCGGGCTCGACGATTGCCGCGTGGTGGAAGTCTCGGGCCTGCTGCGCGAGCTGATCACCGCGCTCGACGTGCGCACCCTGGCGCAGACGCGCGAGCGCCTGCTCACCGCCCTGATCCTCGACGAACTGACGCGCAGCGAGCCCTTGCCGCTGGCCGTGCCGATGCCGTCCGAGAAGCGCCTGCGCGCGCTGTGCGAGGCCGTGCTCGCGCATCCGGCCCAGGCCGAATCGCTCGATCACTGGGCCGCCAGCGTGGGCGCGAGCACGCGCACCATCGCGCGGCTGTTTCGCCAGGAACTGGGGGTGAGCTTCACGCAATGGCAGCAGCAGGCGCTGCTCGCACGCGCGATTCCGCTGCTGAACCAGGGGCGGCCGATGTCGCATGTGGCCCAGGAGCTCGGCTACCAGAGCCAGAGCGCGTTCTCGGCGATGTTCCGGCGCGCCTTCGGCAAGAGCCCGCGCGCCTTCATGCTCGGCGATGCCGGTGCTCCCGCTATCGATCCGGTCGACCCTGACGACCCGGCCGCGGCCAGCGAAGCCGCGGCCTCCGCCGATACGGCCGCAACGACGTTCTCCGAAACAGTCGCCGCGCCCGGCACGCAGCGCGCCGAGGCCCCGCGCAAGCTCAGTTGACCAGCCGCACCATGTGCCGGATCGAGCCGAACTGCGCGAGCCGCGGCCCGGCGAGCCGGTAGCCCATGCGCAGGTAGAGCTTGGCGGCGGGATTGTCGACGAACACGCGCAACTGCGTCTCGCGCAGGCCGCGCGCCTGCGCCCAGCGATGCGCGGTATCGAGCAGGTAGCTGCCGGCGCCGAGCCCGCGATGACCGTCGCGGATCTGCACGTCGCGGATATGCAGCGAGTCGCCCTCCTCGGTGATCCGCATCACGCCGACGCGCTCGCCGTCGCGCTCGAGGATGAAGTTCTCCGATTCGCACCAGCTCAGGTAGAACAGGTCGGCACGCCACTGCAGGCCATGGCGACGGTAGTAGTCGCCCATGTTGGCGTGCGTGAGCGCTTCGGCGAACTCGAAGTCGTCCGCCTCGGCCGGGCGGAGCTGGAACAGCAGTCTCAGGTCGGTGGGATCGAGCATGGCGTCGAGGAAAATCCCGGATCCTCGCCACGATAGCGCAGCGCGCGGCCGATGCAATGGCGAATTGCCCGATGACGGCGAGAAGAAGACGAAACCCCGGGCGGGACGACGCCGAAGCCGAAGGCCGGCCAAGCCCCTGAAAAGCAAAAAGCCCGTTCAGGTATTCCTGAACGGGCTTTGCATATCTGGCGGAGCGGACGGGACTCGAACCCGCGACCCCCGGCGTGACAGGCCGGTATTCTAACCAACTGAACTACCGCTCCAGTTTTCTACAGCTCACCGGCAGGCGTTGGTCAATTCCCGCCGGCACATCGATCGAATCTCGAACGACGCCGAATTTGGCGTCCCCTAGGGGATTCGAACCCCTGTACTCACCGTGAAAGGGTGATGTCCTAGGCCTCTAGACGAAGGGGACTGCGTACCGCTACGACTCATTACCTCAACGTTCGAATGGTGGAGGTAAGCGGGATCGAACCGCTGACCTCTTGCATGCCATGCAAGCGCTCTCCCAGCTGAGCTATACCCCCTTGCACCATGAACGCAGGAGCTGCTGACTGCCAACCCCTTTACTACCCTTGCCCTTCAACAATAAAGCCCGTTCAAATGTCAGCCGAACGGGCCTTGCGTATCTGGCGGAGCGGACGGGACTCGAACCCGCGACCCCCGGCGTGACAGGCCGGTATTCTAACCAACTGAACTACCGCTCCAGTCTTTTACAGCTCACCGGCAGGCGTTGGTCAATTCCCGCCGGCACATCGATCGAATCTCGAACGACGCCGAATCTTGGCGTCCCCTAGGGGATTCGAACCCCTGTACTCACCGTGAAAGGGTGATGTCCTAGGCCTCTAGACGAAGGGGACTGCGTACTGCTACTTCTACTGCTTGCACCTTTAACGATAAAGCCCGTTCATCGAACAGCCGAACGGGCTTTGCGTTTGGTGGCGGAGCGGACGGGACTCGAACCCGCGACCCCCGGCGTGACAGGCCGGTATTCTAACCAACTGAACTACCGCTCCACACATTCGTCACGACAAACCTGCGCTGATCACGCTCGGCCTGCCTGCTTCGCACCAATCGGGTACGACGCGATGACTGGCGTCCCCTAGGGGATTCGAACCCCTGTACTCACCGTGAAAGGGTGATGTCCTAGGCCTCTAGACGAAGGGGACAAAATCTTCTCAGACTCTGTCTTGCTGCTGGCCCTTGCTGTTTGCGCATCCAGCAAAGACCGAGATTCTTACTGGTTTTCAGCGATTTGTGAAGGATTTTTTTCAAACCGCTTCACCGCCGACACTTCAACCAGACTACTGCAAAAACCGTTCTGTTGGTGGAGGTAAGCGGGATCGAACCGCTGACCTCTTGCATGCCATGCAAGCGCTCTCCCAGCTGAGCTATACCCCCCTTGCAGAACAGAAACGAGATTATAGAGAGCACCCCAGAGTTTGTAAATACCCTTTTTATCGGAATCGCAAAAAATTTCATCCCGCGACTCCCTCGAAAGCCGGCCGGAAATACCGGCCCGCTCCGAGGCGCTCCATCACCTCAAACAGCGAGGCGCGAGATTACGACATTTCGATCCAGCAGGGCAAGCACCGCGTCGAGCGAGGGCGTATGCGTGGTGCCCACCACCAGCAGGCGCACCGGCATCGCCAGTTGCGGCATCTTCAGGCCATGCTCGGCGAGCGTGGCCTTCAGCGCGGCCGCGATGCCTTCCTTGCTCCACTCGGCCGCCTTCAACGCCTCGGCAAGACCCGCCAGCGCCGGCTTGACCGCATCGGTGACGCGCTGCGCGAGTTCCTCCGCGTCCGGCGCCGGCACGCGATAGAACATCGCCGCGCCGTCGACGATCTCCTTCACGGTGGAGGCGCGATCCTTCATCAGGCCGATCACGCCGGGCAGGTCCGCGCCGCTCGCGAGCGTCGCCTCGTCGATGCCGAGCGCGGCGAAGAAGGGCTTGGCCAGCTCGGCCAGGCGCGCGTTGTCGGCTTCCTTGATGTAGTGGTTGTTGAGCCAGTTGAGCTTGTTGTGGTCGTACTGCGCCGGCGACTTGCCCAGGTGCTCGAGGTCGAACCAGGACACGAACTGCTCGCGCGAGAAGATCTCGGCATCGCCGTGCGACCAGCCCAGCCGCGCCAGGTAGTTGAGCACGGCCTCGGGCAGGTAGCCCGCGTCGCGATAGCCCATCACGCTCATCGCGCCGTGGCGCTTGCTCATCTTCTCGCCCTGCTCGTTCAGCACGGTCGGCAGGTGCGCGTAGACCGGCACCTCGCCGCCCAGCGCGCGCAGGATGTTGATCTGGCGCGGCGTGTTGTTGACATGGTCGTCACCGCGGATCACGTGGGTAATCTGCATGTCGAGATCGTCGACCACCACGCAGAAGTTGTAGGTCGGCGTGCCGTCGGGACGCGCGATCACCAGGTCGTCGAGCTCCTCGTTGGAGATCTCGATCCTGCCCTTCACCGCGTCGTCCCACACCACCGAGCCCGTCAGCGGATTGCGAAAGCGCAGCACCGGCTGCACGCCGGCCGGCGGCTCGGGCAGCAGCTTGCCCGGCTCCGGGCGCCAGGTGCCGTCGTAGCGCGGCTTCTCGCCGGCCTCGCGCTGGCGCTCGCGCAGCGCATCCAGCTCCTCGGTCGACATGTAGCAGGGATAGACCAGGCCCTTCTCGAGCATCTGCGCGAGCACCGCGCGATAGCGGTCCATGCGCTGCATCTGGTAGAACGGGCCCTCGTCGAAATCGAGATCGAGCCACTTCATGCCCTCGAGGATCGCGTCGACCGAAGCCTCCGACGAACGTTCGAGATCCGTGTCCTCGATGCGCAGCACGAAGGCGCCCTGGGTGCTGCGCGCGAAGGCCCAGGGATAGAGGGCCGAACGGATGTTGCCGAGGTGGATGAAGCCGGTCGGGCTCGGAGCGAAGCGGGTACGGACAGGACGGGTCATGGACGGTAACTCGATGGCCGCTCGCGCGGCCCGGATGGCAAACGACGCGGCGACGGCGCGCGGCGGGCGATACGGCCGGACGCGGTCGGCGGCGGGAAGAAAGATCGGGAATTATAACCGCCGACGGCCCGCTTCCGGGCATGCCCCCGGCCGTTCGGCCAGGCCGCGGCGCCCTGCACGCAGGCCCGCCGCGCGACATGACAGGCGCTCGCGGCCCCGCCCCGGGCCCCTTCGCACAAGCTTCGCGCGTCTTCGCCGCCCGCTTGTGCCGCCGCCCGGCCGCTTGCTTTATGATGTGCGCGCCGCGGCAGGTCC